>NZ_JBCNZM010000019.1:0-51232 GCF_040227615.1 Bacteroides sp. RTP31139st1_H2_RTP31139_211217
GCGGACTGTGGTCATCGTGCGTGATGATGCCAGCAAGACCGCCGATGTGGTGCTGCCACAGGGTGCATCGTTGGAGGTGAACAACGAGATCAAGGGCATGAACAAGCAACGCTTCACCAATGCCTTGCAGAAAGAGGGTTATGACAACGTGCGTTTCTACAATCCCGACGGAGCCTTGGGCTTCCGTCCCGACGACAGTTATTTCGCCGACAAGAAAATCACGGTATCAAGACTGCGCAACTGGTCTATCGAAGACCTATCCTCGTTGGATGCTTCTGAGGCCGTAACCCACAGCCGTGACATCGGTTTCGACAATGTGCAGTTGGTAAAGGATGACAAGGAGCGGTGGGCATTGTACATCAAGCCCGAAGGTAAGGAGGGCTTTGCCGTCTATCCCGACAAAGGAGACCTCAATCATTTCTTCACCACCTTGAAGCAGTCGATGGACAACATCGAGCGTGTGCGTGAGGAACTGGCACAGAAGTATTATGCTATGGCAGAGGCGAAACCCGACCTGAAGGTGGACATCTTCGGAGGTAATGAGCAGGAGGTTGATTTGAACCGCATCCAGCGTGTGGCAGTATTCCGTGCCAAATCGGGCGAATGCCTGTGTGCAGCCACTATTGACGGCAAGAAGTTGCAGCCGAGAAGTGTCAGTCCGTCACAATGGCAACGATTGTGGGTGGCTCCTGACAGGGATTCCTACAAGCAGAACCTTGCCGCCTCGCTGTTTGCTGATGTATTGCAGAAAGACAACAATGTCGAGCAAAGTACACAAGAGAAGCAGGAAGAAGCGACGGAGGTGAAGCAAGCGGAGACGGCAATTGTCGATAAGCATGATGAACAGAAGGAAGTGGTACTTAAGGAAGATAAAAGCTCTGAACAAAGGGAAGAGAAGAAACAAGAGGAAAAGAAAGAAGAAAAGAAGGATGAAAAGGCTGTCAAGGCTGCTGTCTCTCCCCTTGTCCAACAATATCTTGACTTGAAGAAGAAGCATCCTGATGCCATTCTTTTGTTTCGCTGCGGTGACTTCTATGAGACCTACAAGGATGATGCGGTGAAGGCATCCAAAATATTGGGTATTACGCTGACAAAGAGCAATGGGCGCAAGGATGATGAAGGCAAGCCGTTGGCAATGGCAGGATTCCCATATCATGCCCTCGACACCTATCTGCCGAAGCTCATTCGTGCTGGTGAACGGGTGGCCATCTGTGACCAGTTGGAAATGCCGAAGCAGACAACATCATCGAAGCGTGGAATTACGGAGATGGTGTCACCTGGAAAAGAGACAGGAAAGCAGATGGCACAGGAAAGTCAAGAAACAGAACAACACACCAGTCTAAGGAGATAGGCTTATGGGAAAGAACGCAGCGTATGCCGCACAATATGCGGAGGAAGCCAAAGAACAGATGCGGATGTATGGGATTCCTGCCTCCGTCATCTTGGCGCAAGCCATACTGGAGAGCAGCAACGGACAGAGCCAACTGTCGCGCGAATGCAACAACCACTTTGGCATCAAGGCTACGGCATCGTGGTTGAAGAATGGCGGAGAGTATGGAGTCTATACGGATGATAGGCCCAACGAGAAATTCTGTAAGTACAAAAGCGTGGGTGACAGTTATGAGCATCACTCGCAGTTCCTGAAGCAGAACAAGCGTTATGCGCAGTGCTTCACGCTGTCGCCTGACGACTACAAGGGATGGACGAAGGGCATTGAGCGTGCCGGCTATGCCACGGGCGGCGGTTATGCTGCAAGTCTGCAGCGCATCATTGAAGCCAACGGACTGGACAAGTATGACAGTGAGGTGATGGCTGAGATGCGGGCAGAAGGTCGGTCGTTCGGGGTGGAGAATAATCCTCGTAGAGAAATGCCTGCTGCCCATGTACCGCAGTCTGCCGGGTATTCCTTTCCTGTGGAGCGAGAGGAGTTTCTCTTCATCACCTCGCCTTTCGGCAATCGCCAGGATCCGATGGATGCCACCAAGCAGCAGATGCACAAGGGCATTGACATCAAGACGAACCATGAGGCGGTGTTGGCCACGGAGAACGGCGGCAAGGTGGTGGCGGTGAACCATAATGCGAACACGGCAGGAGGGAAATCCGTCACCGTGGAATACAGCCGTGAGGATGGCAGCAAGGTGCAATGCTCCTACCTGCATCTGTCTGACATAGCAGTAAAGGTAGGTGACGTGGTTAATGCCAGTCAGAAGTTGGGGGTGTCGGGAAATACCGGCACCAGAACCACTGGCGAGCATCTGCATTTCGGAGTGAAGAGTGTATCGGCTGACGGCTCAAAAAGGGATATGGATCCAGCCGCTTATCTGGCAGAAATCGGACAGAAAGGCAACATCAAGCTACAGGCCCTGCATAACGGCAATGACCTGTTGGCAAAATACAAGAGCAATGCGCCACAGGAGCAGAAGGTTTCGTCGGAGGACTGGATGAAGAAAATCCTTTCCTCGGAGGACAGCGGCGTGGGCATTTCGGGAACGAATGACCCTATACTCGACATGGCGATGACCACCTTCATGTCGCTGATGATGTTGGCAGCGCAGATTGACAGCAATGATGAGGAACGACAAAAAGGACTTATCTCTGCCATGGCAGCCAACCGGCTCGTAGATTTGACCTCGCTTGTTCCAGGCATGAGGCAATGCACCATTACTGTGGGTGAGAACGGCAAGACTGTGCTTCATGCAGAGAGCGGTACGGTGAAGATTGACCGTGAACTGACCTCCTCGGAGATGAACCGCCTGTCGCTCATTTTGGGCAATGCCAATCTGTCGGAAGAAAGCAAACGGACGAAGATTGCGGGAATGGTGACAGGCATCGTGGCGACACAGCAGGCTTCGCAGAACTTCGAGCAAGGGATGGAGGCTGAGAGTCAACAACAAAATCTGCAAAGGAAATGAAAAGGATAGCAAGTCATCTGTGTACATTGCTGGTGGGTATGGTAGCTGTGGCAGGACACTTCATGCTTACCCAATGGCTTTTCGGTCAGACCGTGGCCATCATCTATCTCGGCTTCCAACTTATCATAGCAGCGTGGATAGTCTATGAACTGATACGTGCGCTAGTATATGATGATTGAAAAGAGATTATTGTCATTGCTAAGACATTTCACTTGGACGATGGATATGTATAATTCAAATAGTATCGAGCAATGATCAAATGTAATGTAACAGTGTGCGGAACGGTCAGCAAGGCTGCGACCTGCCGCACGAACAAGGAGGGCAAGGCATTCGTGAGCTTTGCCATGAACGTAGTCATTCCAGCGAAGAGCGGGATTAACAAGACCATCGAGGTGTCGGTCATCAAAGATGGGACACTGACGGAGGTGGGCAGCTGCAACATCGGCGAACGCATTGAGGTAGCCGGTGTATTGGTACCAAGAAAATGGGGCGATGTCCTTTATTTCAACCTGTCGGCAAGCAGCATCAGCCACCAGCCTGACGAGGCAGAGGACTGCATCAAGGGCGTGATGGAGTTCCGCGGCAAGGTGGGCAAGAGCATTGAGGACAAGACGGACAAGAATGGTGTGCCGTACTGCCAGTTCTCCGCTTTCAGCGCAGAGAAAGTACAGGACGGATTTGAATACATCTGGGTAAGTTTCTTCCTATTCGATGGCAAATGCGAGGCATGGCTGCAACCAGGCGTGAAAGCGAACATCAAAGGGGCATTGTCTGTCAGTGTCTTCAATGACAAACTGGACTTCTCCTGCCGAGTGTCTGAAATGAGCGAATATGTTCCGCAGCCCTATAATGGTTAATTGACTATGGGAAAGCCTTATGCTAAGGAAGGTCCGAGTGCCGAAGACAAGGCACTCGACCTGTTTGCCGATATGATGATTGAGCGTATTCAGTCGCTGTCGGGCAAAGACGGATGGAAAAAGCCCTGGTTTACTGAAGGTGCGTTGCAATGGCCGAAAAACCTGAACGGACGAGAATATAATGGCATGAACGCTATGATGTTGCTCCTGCATTGCGAGAAGGAGGGTTACAAGATTCCTCGCTTCTGTACCTTCGACCGCATACAGCAGTTTAACAAAACTGGCAAGAAAGACGAGGAACAGAAGCCCCGTGTGTCAGTACTGAAAGGTGAGCATTCTTTCCCCGTGATGCTCACCACGTTTACGGTGGTCAATAAGGAAACAAAGGAACACATCAAGTGGGAGGACTACAAACTGCTCTCTCAGGAAGAGCGCGAAAAGTACAATGTATATCCAAAGCTTCAGACTTACCATGTCTTCAATGTGGCGCAGACCAACCTGAAGGAGGTCAGACCAGAGTTTTGGGAGAAACTGGAACAGGAATACTCGATGCCCAAGGTAGAGAAGGACGAGCAGTTTGCCTTTGAACCCGTGGATAGGATGATAGCGGACAACCGTTGGATATGTCCCATCAAACCGATGTTCGGTGATTCCGCCTATTTCTCCATCAGCAAGAATGAGATTGTGATGCCTGAGAAAAGGCAGTTCAAGGATGGGGAGTCTTTCTACTCGAACCTTTTCCACGAGATGGGACACTCCACGGGTGCGGAGGGACAGTTAGACCGCATCAAGCCCGCTACCTTCGGCTCGGCAGAGTATGCACGCGAGGAACTGGTGGCAGAACTGACGGCTGCGCTGACCGCTCAGCGGTATGGCATGACAAAGCATCTGAAAGGAGATTCGGCTGCCTATTTGAAGTCTTGGCTGGATTCGCTGAAGGAGTCGCCGCAGTTCATCAAGACCACGCTACTCGATGTGAAAAAAGCTACCTCAATGCTCACGCAGCATATCGACAAGATTGCTATGGAGATAGACCAGGAGAAAAAGGCTGAGCAGGAAAACGGGCAAGGGAAAAGTTATCTATCCATAGATGACGGCGACCATGCAGTCTTGGCATATAATGGTTCTGCTGTATATATCCAGCATCATGAGAAGGAGGACTCTGTAAAGATTGCTGTGCCGACGAGTAACGGTCTGGAAGTGAAACTCTCTGTTCCTTACGACCACGGCAAAGACCTTGACACCAATTATCAGGAGGCTTTTGCCCAGTACAAAAGCCTGACAGAGCCTTCACAATCGAAAGAAAACGTCTATTATGCCTCCATCGCCTATCTCCAATCAACGGATGACACATCGGAACTGGATAAGCTAAAGGAGAAAGGTGACTATCAAGGACTGCTGACGCTTGCCAAGGAATACTATGACGGGAACGGCATGGACGAGGAGCAGACCTACAGGAAGCCGTGCCAGAACAGAGGCGATGACCTGCTAATAGAGGACAAGGACTTTGCAGTGGTCTATAACGGGAGTGTCGGCGGTACGTATGAGGTGTTCCTGAAGCATACGGAGCAAGAAGTGCGTGACCATATCACTCGCTATGGCATAGGACGTGCCAGTGAGGACGTGAAGGCTGTGGCGAGGGAGATGACCGCCGAAGAGTTTTCGGAATTGGCGCAGCGAAAAATGCCGATATTCCAAATGCCGAATGGTGGTTTGCTGAACCTGCAATATAACAAGGATAAGGATAGCCTGGATGTGGGGACTGTGACCAATGCAGGACTCTCTGTGAAGCATACCTTCCCTTTCAGCCACAACCATTCTATGGACGCAAACATCAGCTCTGCGTATGAGCAACTGCTTGACATGGAGGAGTACCAGAAGGAAGAGGTACAAGAGGAGCACGTTGCCAAGTCCGCTTTCCGAAGATGAGAGTAGTATCGTAGTATATACTAATCGTAGGCTTTACTACTCATAGTAGGTACTAACAATAGTCAGCCGCAAGGAGTAATGTCCCTGCGGCTGATTTAATTTGGGGTCATTCCATATTATGAAGGAATGCTTGTAAATCCTCGTCTGGAATGCTCTTCAGTTTCACCGGCTTGAAGCCGTCCAACTGCTCCACTTGAAATATCTCGTCCACTCCATATTTGGAGCCATCCACCTTTACGCTCTCCATTTCATTGACGGAGGTATAGCCATACTCCGTTTCATGCAGACCGCATACGATGGTGAACAACGTGGTGTCGTTACCTTCCGGCTGTCCTTCAAGTACGAACCAACGGACGTGTCCGATGAAGAATATTGCCACACAAACGGCATCCTTGCCTTTGCCGTCCTGTGAATACAGAGGATAGGATTTCAGTATCTCCTCCAATACGGGTGTAATCAATCTGCTTGCCATAGTCAATCGTTGTTAAGTGTTCTGTAATACATTCTGTTCTCTACAAGGTGTTCGATGGCCTCTGCTGCCAATCGGCACACCCACTCGTCACGCTGGTCATAACGACCTTTTTGATAGTCGTTGGCAAGGCGTTCCAAGAAGGCAAACACCACCTTGCCCTTTTCGTTGATAAGATAGCGATGGTCATCTGCAAGGGCATTGCCTACCTTGGCGGCTGACCCCATCTGACCGTTTACGAACCGTGAGAAGCACTCGACAAATGCCTGCTCGTTTTCTGATAATCTGTGTAATTCCATACGCAAAGAAATTATTTGTTCAACTTGTTTTTCTTCCCTCCTTTTGAAGCCTTTCGGCTCCTCTTGTCGGGAACTGATTTTTCGTGCATCAAAAGACTGCGGAATGAGGGCGATAAGGCAAGAAAACAGACGGAGGAGTTAATGAAATACCCAAATCTTTGATTTGCGGAAAGCTGTCGTTCAGTCCTCTGCCTGTTAGCATGGCGGTACTTGACCATTCGCCCGGGCAGTAACTTTGCAAAGAAAAATGGGCATCGGCAAGTGGAATAGACACTACAAAACAGGAAAATCATTGATTTTTAGTGCATTTTTCTTTATTTCTTTCTTTGATTTAGGATAAAATATATAACTTTGCCTCCGAAAAAGTGTCACAAGTGACAGTTTTTCGTAAAATATGATAGTAAACAGATATAGATACATAGAACAGTTGAGCCGTTCAAAGAACAACGGGCTCATAAAGATAATCACAGGATTGCGACGTTCAGGCAAGTCGTTCCTTCTGAAGAAACTCTTTCATCAGCATCTATTGGATGAGGGCGTGAGAGAAGACCATATTCTCGTCATCGACATGGAGAGTAGGAAGAACAGAGAGTTCAAGAACCCGGACTACCTGTTGGACTGGGTGGAAAAGATGATGATTGACTATGAGACTTATTATATCATCATCGACGAGGTGCAGGAGGTGGAAGACTTTGTAGAGGTGCTCTCTTCCTTGTCAGTTACCGAAGGGGCGGATGTGTATGTCACAGGCTCCAACTCGCGTTTCCTGTCCTCTGACCTGGTGACGGAATTCCGAGGCAGAGGTGACGAGATACATGTGTGGCCACTATCCTTCAAGGAGTTCATGACGGTGTATGATGGTTCGAAAGAAGACGGTTGGGCTGAATACAGACTGTACGGAGGTTTGCCGCAACTACTTACACAGGTTGGGGATGAGAAGAAGGCTGATTTCCTGCGTCGCCTTTATCGCACGGTATATCTACGTGACATCTACGAGCGGAACAACATAGAACTGAGACCTGAATTTGAAGAATTGTCGAAGACCGTAGCATCCAGTATAGGAGCACCTGTCAATGCACTGAATATAGCCAATACGTTCAAGTCCGTAAGCAATGTGCAGAGCATAACCGACAAGACAGTGTCGGCTTATCTGGAATATATGCAGGATGCTTTCCTTATCGAAAAATCCGAAAGGTTCGACATCAAAGGACGGAAATACATAGGTTCGTTGTCCAAGTATTATTATCAGGACGTAGGTCTGAGGAATGCTATTCTGTCGTTCCGTCAGAGCGAGCCGACACATATCATGGAGAACGTCATCTACAATGAGATGCGTATGCGAGGATGGCTCGTGGATGTGGGTAACGTCTATCATCGAGTGAGGAATACGGAAGGAAAGCAGCAGAGGGTGACATTGGAAGTGGATTTTGTCTGCAACAAAGGGAGCGAGCGGATCTACATCCAGTCGGCGTGGCGTATGCCCGATGCAGAAAAGATGGAACAGGAGAAACGGTCGTTGCGTCTTGTAGATGACTCTTTCCGCAAACTGCTGATCGTGGGAGAACATACCAAGCAGTGGAGCGACGAAAACGGCATACAGATAATGAGTATATATGACTTCCTGCTTGACTGGTCAAGTACTGAGAAACACGGATAAAAAAAAGATATGCGCATAGAATATGCGTTAATACATATATGATTAAGGGAGGGCCTATCCATCACGGACAAGCCCTCCCTTTCTAAAATTTATCAATGAAAAAAAAGTTTTAGTGCTCTTGTTCGGAGCTGTATGTCTGGCTATAGATACAGCAGGATTCTGGTATGGCGGTTCGCCTCATTGGGCGAGTAATCGTCAATGCCGCCATCGAAAATCTGAGAGATGGTGCCATTTTCCATACCACGTTTCATCAGTTCCTCTGCAATGAATCTGGCACGGGAACGGCTGAGGTTATCATTGATGGCTTCACTGCCTGTGGCACTGTCGGCAGCGCCGATGACCTTAACTTTCAAGCCATATTTCTTGGCGATGCGTGCTACTTCGTCGAGATTGACGAGCTGTGACCTGTTGAGCAACCTGTCAGTGCCAAGTTCAAAGAAGAAATAGATGGGCGCACCTATGCAAGCCTTTCCTGAGTGGATGAGCGATAGGTAATCGTCTTCCGGCTCACCTTCAGCATTGCCATATTCTTCTGTACAAGAGGCGGACTCCATGACCTTTGTCTTTTGACCATTACCATACTTGTCTCTCATTCTTGCACGCAGCGAGTTGAGACCGCTGTAGTCGTTTCGAGGATAGCCATTTGTGACGGAAGAAGCGGCATCGTCAGAAAAGAGGTGGCCGTACTTGTCCAGAAGTCCCTCGATGGCAAGAATCTTGCGCAGCTGCTCCAGAGTCTGACAATCTCGATCGTGCTGGGCGTGATAGCGGCTGTTGCTGTCAGAAAGGGATGAGGCGTATGCCGAAAGCCATTCGTTCTGTGCGATGTACGGGCGAGCGTCTATCACTCGCTTCCAGCCAGTCTTGCCGATGCGGACAGAGAGGCCGAGGGATGCGGACAGCAGATGGTCGCCAAGGCGGTGTGCCTTGCCATAGCCGTCAAAATCCTGCATGGTGGTCATGTTGCCTATCTCTGCCGTAACAGCAATGCGTGGGGAGAGATGATACTGCCCCTGTATGCCGTAGGAAATGGCAAAGGGCTTGTGGGCATTCACCTTGTTGTGCAGCATACCCACGCCCACGTATGGAATGACACTCCATCTGGCAAGAGTGTGTACATCGTCCTTGTAGAGGTTGCCGAGGACATTCCACATGAAATCAGCACGCAGGTACTGGTAGTCCTGCGAGGAGTTGTTGCAGTCGTTGAACTGCATACCGCCATAGTTCAGACGACCGCCGACGGAAGGTGTGAACCATTTGCCGATCGACACGGAGAATGCCGGTTTCATGCGACCGAATAGGTCGTTGCATCCGAGCGGTTTGCCGAGGAAGACCGTAGTTCCTCCTGCCGCTTGGACAAACCAGTTGTCCGTCCATGGCGAAGCTACCAATGCCCCTTTCATGTAGGAAGGTTTAAGCGGACGAAGCATACCGTCTGCCGAAAGTCTGCATACAACGGTGGTGGTGTCCGCCGTGCGGTGATAGTCTTTGGCTTGCGCACCCAATGAAAGGGCGAAGCCAAGGGATAGAATAAGTATTTTTCTCATGTTGTTCAATTTAATCTGGTGAATACTATAACAGGTGATACGTGACAGTGCCGCTTATCGTTTCTTCCTTTTGCCGGAAGAGGGGCGCATCATGCGTGCAGCTTTCATCATGCAACGGCGTGCCCAAGCGCGTTCATCCTCGTCATCGTCACGTCCCCATTTGAGGTCGGACGAACTGCCGCCACCGCCATGACCTTCGGCAAAGGTGGTGGCATCATCGACGTAGCCGAGGAATAGAAGCGTGGCACAGTACATCACCTCCGTTCCATTCTCCGCAAAGGCCTGAAGCAGGGAACCGTCAAACACGTCCTTGCCCTCATTGGAAAGCCGTGCCACACGTTCGGAGAACTCGCTGACCATGTTTTCGAGAAGGGCATTTCTGAGAACGGTGTCCGCACCTTGTCGGATAGTATCGGAATATCTGTGTGCCTCCTGCCGCAACTCCTCCGTGCGCTCCTTCATGGCGGTCATCTCCTCACGCAGGGCATCGAGCTTGCGGTCAGCCTCTGAGAGCTTCTCCTGCTTGTCGTCCAGTTTCGACTGGATAGCGGACAGTTCCTGCTCCAGCTCTTGGACTTGCTGACGGAGAGCATCAGGATTGTCGTGACCTGCAAGAATCTGCCGATGCAATTCAGCAAGTGCCGCCTCCTTCTCAGCCTTCTCCTGCAAGAGGTTGTTGACCATTGAGGTGAGTCCTTTTACTCTCCGCTCTGCCAGACGGATGTCCGATTGGAGCGAGGCGAGTGTCCGCTGATGGGTGGCGACGGACTGCTCAATGGTGGTGCACTGTTCTGACAGCTGGCGGCGGTATTCTTCGGTGGTGCGGTGGCGTGCTCCCGTCTCTGAGACGGAAGTTCCGCGCTCCATGCCCCAACGCTTGTTGACATCGGCAAATTCGCTGTGCAGGGCTTTCATCCTGGCAGAAAACTCGTACTTGTCCTTTCCGGCGAATATCTGTTTGTATGCAAACTTGCCGTCCTTGATTGGCAAGAGGGTGCAGTGAACGTGCGGATTGGTTTCGTCCAAGTGTAAGATGAAAGCGACGATGTTCTCCTCACCGTATTTGTCCGCAACAAAGCGGTAAACATCCTTTGCCCATTCCTCAATGTCCTTGCATCGGGTTAGATGCGAATTGTCCGCTCCGTGAGTGAGATTCACCTTCTGGTCACCGAATGCCAATTCTGTCATACGTTCTCGTGAGCCTCCGAAGATGAAATTGACCACTGTGCGGAAGCGTGGCTCTGCCAGTCCCTCGTTGGGGTCTTTGATTCCACGGCTCCGCAGGATGTCTGCCATGCGCTCCGGGATGCTTCGGCTCTTGTCTATAGGACAAACCTTGCCGCCCCGAACCTCGAAGTTGAGCCGCTCACGGCTGCGGTCGTAGTTGCCTGTTGATTCAGCGGATCCCCAACCCTTTTCCGTCCAACGGCGTTGGTGCTCGTTGCTCTGTGCTGTGGTGATTCCCTTAGATGGTCGGAAATCCATAACCTGTTTTGGTGTTGCCATAACCTATTTCCTTTTATGTGTGTACAACTCTCCTGTCTCCAGCTTGCTGCTTGTAAGGACAGCCTCCCGATGGTCGGAGACCAAGAGGGGTATTAGGCTACCCAAATTCCCTCATTTCCGACCAACGGGCAAGCCCGATTATTTTACAGCAATGGCAGACGTGTAAACACTGTGCCAGTAGAAAAGAAGAAGCGTTGTACGGTGATTATTAGAGGTTAATACAGCCTTTTGATGGACAGGAGCCCTCTTGGTTGGCTACAATGGCAAGGAACGGTCGGCAGAGTGACTGAAACTGTGACTTGATGGCTGCGCTTTCCTGATGCAAGGCTGGTGAGCTGCCATCCAATGCCAATTCTGATATTGCCTTTGCCGCCTCGATGAATGAGAGCCAGTCTCCTCCCAGGTCTTTGTAAAAGAAGGGAAGAAGGGAGGTAACGAGGGCGTTATCTGTTTCCTGCGAAAGCACCTGATGGAAGGTGGCTTCGCAGACAGCTGTGAGTGCAGTCATACAAAAGGCGTGTCCTACAGATTCGGGAATGTTTCTTCCGCATGGCACCTTGCCAATTGAATTGCCATTGTCGGCTTTCTGCAAGATAATGGCTACTTCCTCTGTTGCATCTTCGTAGAGTTGTTCACATTCCGAGGCGCAAGCCGATGCGGACATCTTGCCGCTTCGCCATTCGTCCAATGCGGTACACATCTTCTGGCGGAACACATCCAAGGCTGCGTCAATCGGAGAAACGGCAGGTGTCTCAGCCAACATCGGGATGGTGATGATTTGGCTCTTCGTGAGACGGGTGACGGAAATCTGGTTCATCTTCTCCAACTGCTCGATGAAGGTGCGGACAGTGGCGCGGTGCCAATGCCAGCATCCTGCCAGTTCGGTAATGGTGATTACAAACTGCCCGTTGGACAGGCTGAACTCCTGCTTGCACAGATCCTTGGGGATGTACTGTACAGAAGCCTTGTCTACAAGGTCAAGGTAGGCTTCGAGCTTCGACAGCCTTATCCCGGACCTCTCTTTCAAGAACTCCAACAGGGACATCCGTTCAGACATCTTGCCGGAACTCGTTCTATGTTTCTGTTTCTTCATTTCAATAATCTGTTTGGTGAATACTGTTGTTTGTCGCCAGCTCCATTATACAAAAGGAACGGCATGATACAGGTGATACTTAATAGTAGTATATGATGAGCATTTCTGTGTCTTCGAGGAGCATCTTGCGGTCAGCCTTGTTCTTCCACAGCGATATGACTATGCGCGAGGGATAGAACAGTGATGCCAGAAGGACAAAGGAGATGGTGACAGCAAGCGTGAACAGATGAGGAGTGAAGACAAACACCACTGCCGCCAACGCGGCGATGCAGAAGGGTGTCCGCTCCTCGTGCAGACGCTGTAGCCACCTCTCCACATCCATAAAGACAAAGAATATGGCAAACGCTATGGTGGAAGCCACTACGCCTATGTCGTTATAGTGTACACAGAGGTAGAGGAAGTGGAACACGTACAGCAGGATGAGCAGCATCAACCGGTAGAGCTTCCTTGCTGTCACAAGCGCGGTCATGCGCAGATAGAACCGTGTCATAAACTGTCTGCGGCTTCTGTGCAGAATCATCGTCACAAAGAAGAACGCTGACATCAGGATGAGAAACAGTATCTTACTTGTCATAATATGTATAGCATGTGAATAATGGAAGTGGACTCAGGTCGGGCTGGACGACACCGTGTGTGGCAGTGGATATGATACGCTCCATATCCTCCAGTGTCAGTTCTCCCTTGATTATTCTCTGACGGAAAGCTCCGTCGGTTGTCCGAAGGCTCTTGATAGCCTGTTCCAAGTCGTACTCGGCTATCTGCCACACTTGCCCTCTCGTGTAGGGGAAATGATGGTGGATGGCCTTGACCACAAGCACACGGCTGAGGATGTCGGTCATTCTGCCGTTCCTGACTATCGTGTGGTTGCGGACAGTGGCGATGCTCTCAATCTCCAGCCATGTGCGGTGACGGTCGAGAAGATGGATAATCTTCATGTAAAGCGTTTCCTTCATCAGATGGTCGGGAGCTTGTGGCATGACTTTGGCCTTTGTTGTGGACAACAGAATGGAGCGTTGTTGCGGTAGAACAGGACTGTCATCTGGCAAATGTAACTTTCAAATGAAGTCGAGCAGGACTTCCTCCTTGGGCTTCATGTATTTGAAGAACCCGTTCTTGCAATGCAGACTGAGGTCGAGGCATACATCTGCCGACATGTGCTCCAGCGAGTCATAGATGGTCACTTTTATCTGGCTGACCATGCCACGCTCATCTGTGGAGCCGTTGACCTTGAACATCCGTCCGAAAGAAGGGTTGGAATAGGCACAGCAGCTGTGTCCGAACTCCGTATGACGGCTTGGAATGTGGTGATAGAGGATTATCATTTCCATCTCGTCTTCGAGCATATCCATCACCTCCTCTATCGTGAAAGGGGTGTTCAACTGGAAAGTAAGAAGCACGTAATCGTCATACTTGACAGGCTTCTCCATCTTGCGCTTGTCCAGCAGTTCTGGCAACTGCAAAGGCACGACGGCAAGGAAATCATCGCAAAACTGTTCTAACATAATCGTATTCTCTGTTTGGGGTGTTTATAATCTTGTGACATAAATCTTCATCATGAGCATGGGCATATCCGACAGGCGTTGCTTGTCGAGGTGCAGTTTCTTGGCCAGACCGTCCATCTCCTTGGGGAGCGCATCGGCTATTTTGTAGAGGTCTGCCTTGTCCTTGTCGGAGAGCACGCTCACGGAAAGGTCATCCATCGTCATGAACGGCTGCATCATCATCAGGAGGTAGGCGTGCATGGTGTGCTCGTCCTTTACCCTGCCACTATTCAGATCCTCGATAGCCGCTTGTGCGTTGCGCAGCAGACGGTGGTTGGTGCGCATGGAGAGGTATATCATTGCATCCTTGTGGGACAAATCCTTGCGGTCGGCGGCACGGAGTATCTCCCGACAGCAGTGTTCGGTGTTTCGTCTGATGTCACCGATGTCATCGTCAGCAAAATCCGGCAGGTATTGCAGGAAGGATTTGAAATACAAATGCTCTTCCTTGATGAAAGCGAGCAGGTCTTCCTTGCCGTGAATGCCTTGCTTGGCGGATTTTTGCAGGAACAGCAGGTAACGCTTCAGTACCGCCTGTTTACCACCTTTATTATATATAGGCAGGCTATCCAAGGAAGCGAAGAATGGCTGTGCTTCCTTCACGGCTTGCTGTAGTTCCTCATCACCAACATGGGAAGAGGTCTGTTCTCTGAGATAGAGCAGGTCGTGAAAGGTGCGTTGCTTAGACATCGCCATACGGCACAGCTCGATGTGGATGGAGTCGTTCAACTCATGATATACCGTGAACGGGTATGAGTGGGCTTTCCTGACAGTGTCACGTGAGATGCACGATGTCACGGAATCGTTCAACACGCGCCATTCATTGATGGTCTTTGCCAACGATTGGATGGTGACCTTGTCGCTCTGCCGAAGAGTGGTCAGAAAGCCATGATACTCTCTGATGGCTTCATCGCTTGAATGGAACGACTTCGTGCCGTTTCCGTCTGAACATGCTGTCAGCATGATTACGGCAAACGCAGTGGCAATACAAATGGCAAGTCTGATACCGCCATGCGAGTTTGATTTTGCATTATGCAATATTTGCTTCATGCAATGGAGGTTGGTTTGTCCTCTGAAAAGTTGGGGTTCATATTTCATTGTTGTCATTATTTTGAGTCTGATTTTGAAATTGACGGTGCAAAGTTAATGCGTTTCAGCGATATATTTGCAAGAATGACAGTAAGTTTAATCTTATTTGTGCATCATACTTGCGAGTATGATTTTCAATGAAATCAAGTGAAAAGAAAATGGCAAATTATCGTGTTTAAGTATGATTTTTCGTTCAAGTATGATTGTTTCTCGGAAAAATAGTGTACCTTTGCACTTGATTTCATTTAATAGCGTACAACAGTATGGCAAAAGTAGGTTACATCTTTATCGCCACCAATGGCGAAGAGTATGCAGAAGACAAGGCTTGGATGCAGCAATACGGCTGTGTTCAGGTGATAGAGGAACTGTCCGAACACGAGAGGCTGCGCCCGATGTGGAAGCAGCTCATATCGAGTCTGGAGCGCGGCGACGAGCTGGTGGTGTCGAGGTTCAGTAACGCACTGCGTGGCACCCGTGAACTGGCTACATTCATAGAATACTGCCGTGTGAAGGTGGTTCGCATCATCTCCATCCAAGACCGCATCGATACGTTTGACGAACTTTTCCCCGACACCAAGCCCTCACAGGTCATCCGTATGTTCGGGTCACTCTCTGAGGAGTGTGCCGTGCTGCGCAAGGCATCGGCACACATCATCCATCTGCAACAGAATATCCGGCCGCCCAAGAAGTCGGAAAGGGCACTGTCGAAACTGGAGCGTGAGAAGAATATCGTGAACATGTACAACGAGGGGCACAGCATAGATGACATCTTTGCCATCAGCGGCTTCACAAGCCGAAGTTCCGTGTTCCGCATACTCAACAAGCATGGTGTGACGCTGAACCGTGGACCTCATAGTGGACCGCTGAAGAAAAGGAATAAAGAATAAACAAAAAACAGATACAATGAATAAGACATTCAACATCTACTGTGATGAAAGCACCCACATGGTGCATGACGGTCATCCCTACATGCTTTTGGGATGTACAAGTATAGCATACACACAAATCCGCATGGCAAAAGATGCCATAAAAGATATTAAGAAGAAGCACGGCTATAGTGATGAGCTGAAATGGACAAATGTCCACGAGGCCACGTATAAAGTCTATGCAGAGCTTATAGACTGGTTCTTTATGAATGACATGGAATTTAGGGCTGTGGTTGTTGACAAGAGTCAGATTGACGAGAAACGAGAAGACTATACGTTTAATGATTTCTACTTTCGCATGTACTACCAATTGCTGCATCACAAGATGGACATGGATTATACATATAACATATATATGGATATCAAGGACACATGCAGTAGCGATAAGCTGGAGAGGCTCAGAAAAATAATGGAATACAACTCTTCCATTGGCAGGTTTCAGTTTATACGTTCACACGAAAGTGTCTTCATCCAATTGGCAGATGTTCTAATGGGAGCCATCAACTACAACCTTAGATATGAAAAGGGAGAAGTTGAAGGAAGGGTGAGAGCCAAAATGAAGCTGATTGAAAAGATAAAAAAACACAGTAATATCAGTCTCAACACCACAACTCCCAAATTTAGAAAGAAGTTTAATTTGTTTTTTATCGCACTGAAATAGCCAATGAGCAGTTTGAATATTATCAAGAAATACCCTGAGCTGCTGGAACTGGCATATCTCAGTGAACGAGAAAGAGAGCATGATCTTCATGCAATATTCAAGCGTGATATAGAAGATAACTGTCAATTCTCATTCAGAGGGTGGCGCATCTATCCTATAAAGACAGATGGCGAGATTGACATGGCAAGATTGTTCAAGCATCTTACCTGTGAAGAAATCATGGTTGAGAACGAAGACGGTACGACTTATCCAAAGCGAGTATTCGAGATGGCTCGTTCACAAAGGCTTCATTGGATAAATCACCATGTGAGAGAATTGACACCAGACAATCTGGATGTATTTACCATAGAAGAGAGGGACGGCAAAAAGCGTAAGGTCAAGAAAACATACATCTATGATAAAGTGGAAAAGTATGTTATTGTCTTGGAACAACAACGTAGCAACGGATTCTATCTGTTGACAGCATACCATCTTAACAAAGAGTATGGACTAAAGGCTTTGGAAAAGAAGATGAAAAAGAGATTGCAGACACCACTATAAAACGCAAGACCCGAATTGCATCAAAGGCAACCGGGTCTCGAAACTCCTTCTATCTATAGATGAGCGCTGCAAAGGTACGAATATTCTTTGAAATAACGAAGGTTTTTCATTGAATTCTTCTCGATTTTAACATTTGCAGGGCAGTATTGTAAGATAACAGGAAAGAAAATAGCATAATTTTACAGAAAATCGTAATGGAAACATTCAAAGACGTTATATCAAGTGACCAACTTGTCTTGGTCGATTTCTTCGCCACCTGGTGCCAGCCATGCAAGATGATGCACCCCATCCTTGAGCAGGTGAAGGAAGTGTTGGGTGACAGAATCCGCATCATCAAGGTAGATGTGGACAAGTATGGGGTGACTGCAAGTCAGTATGGCATACAGTCTGTGCCCACATTGATGCTGTTCAGACGCGGCGAAGTGTTGTGGAGGACGAGCGGTGTGATGCAGAAATCAGAGTTGCTGGCAACGATTGACCCGTTTTTAAGATAAAAGAGCAGAAATGTCAAAATCTAAATTAAAGTCTGTCCTCATGTCCATGGACAAGAGTGAAATAATAAAAATGGTATTGGAACTTTATTCTGCACGGAAAGAGGCAAAGGAATATCTTGACTTCTATGCAGAGCCGAATGAGGGCCAGAAGCTGGAAGAGTATAAGCACATCATACGGGAAGAGTTCTATCCGAGCAGAAACAGAGAGCCAAAGACACGCTTCTCAGTGTGCCGCAAGGCATTGTCCGACTTCAAGAAACTGAAGCCTTCGGAAGATTCAGTCGCAGAATTGATGGTGTTCTATATGGAGAATGCCTGTCAGTTCACTTATGACTATGGAGACATGTGGGAGCAATTCTATGATTCTGTTGAGAGTAATTTCGACAAGACATTGCGCCACATCGTGCTTTATGACCTTTGGGACAAGTATGATTCCCGAATCAAGCAATGCCTTCGTTGGGCAAGCCCTTGTGGATGGGGATTTCCTGACGCACTGAATGATATGTATGAGGAAATGAAGGCGCAAAATGAGGAACTCCGAAAGAAATACAGGAATTTCAAGATGCCCATCAACGCTGATTATTAAACGAATATACTCAAATGGGGAAACCAAAGAAAAAACATAAGAAAGCGAAACAACTGCCCTTAAGCAAAGAAGAGCAGATTTTTCAAGCGGCAAGAGACCTTGCAGCTGAAATTGGCATATCCTATTCTGAGGCATTAGGGTTTACTTTGGGCATAAAGGACGTAACGTATGGTTGGGAAGAAGACTATACGGAAGAAGAGTTTCAGGCACTGATTGACCACGCTGTGGGAGACACTGATTATGAGCACACCCTCTATTGAATCATCTACACGAGAGGAACGTTTGGATTACGTTCTGAATGAATGGAGATGTCTGCACAACTGTGAGCTGTGCGGTAAGTGCCATATTCTGAAAGGCAGAAGCGAAGAAATACTCTATGCAGACTATATAGACGGCAAGCGGTCATATATGGATATAACATTAGAAATCAGAAGCAACAGATAATGATGTCACAGAAATACATATATCCATCGTTGTTCCAAGAGGAAGAGCCGCAAGAAAGCGTTCCTGGTGATAAGAAAGAGTATGACCTGACGAATCTCTTTGAGAGATTGGCAAAGTCTGATTTTCGCAGCCGGTTCCATCTGTCCAAGCAAGACAGGGAGTATGTAATGGAAAAGGGATTGCCGACGATACGAAAACACGCAGAGGACTTTGTGGCAAAAAGACTTGCTCCGGCTGTCATACCGAACGACGGCAAGCAGACTCCCATGCGTGGGCATCCTGTTTTCCTGGCTCAACATGCCACTGGCTGTTGTTGCCGGGGATGCTTCTTCAAGTGGCATCACATCTCAGCAGGCAGGGCACTGACCAAGGAAGAACAGGAATATGCTGTTGCCGTATTGATGGCATGGATTGAAAAACAGATGAATAAAGGATGAAGATAGAAGAAGCCATAGTATATGTGATGGTAAAGCGAAATGGCGGCATGACAACCGACCAGATTGCCGATGCCATCAATCGTCATAGGCTGCACCTGAGAAAGGACGGTCAGCCTGTGACAAGCAAGCAGGTGTATGCAACAATCTGCCGTTTCCCTGAAATGTTCACAAAAGAAGCTGGCAGAATCATGTTAATGATATGACGTAACGATATGACAATAGATACAACCAACATGTGCTCACACCTTCAGAAGAAGTTGTTTGAACCAGAAGGTGTGTATTATCCTATATGGCAAGCCATGCAGGATGATGAGACCTTGACAGCAGTGGTACGAAGCAGACAGCTGCACATCTACAGAAACGGGAAGAAAATTCTCGTTCTGGCAGGTAAGGCACAACCGAAGATTATAAGGGAAGACAAAATACAAGAGTTAATAACAAGATTATAAACAAAACATCAAATCATCAAAACAATGGACGCAAAAGAAAAAGTATTGGCAACAATGAAAGAGGCTGGTCAGCCTCTCAACGCAGGTAAAATCGCAGAACTCAGCGGTCTCGACCGCAAAGAGGTAGATGCAGCCATGAAGCAGCTGAAAGCAGAGGGTGCAATCGTCTCTCCTGTGCGTTGCAAATGGGCACCTGCAGAGTAAGGTTTATACTGCTGTCTTGAAATATAGGCAGCAGTATCTTTATTTTTATCAAAATGTTAAGGTGAGGAATCTGAATATCCTTGCCTACGGACACAATTATCCGCTGCATCTTTTTGGGGTAAGGTGCAGACGTATGGCTGTCAGCGTATCTTGGTTTAAAGACGCTTAGCGGTCACGGCGGAAGTCGTTTCGTCTCTCTCCGCCGAACAAAGCTCTGAGCACATTGCCCAAAGCTCCGAACACGAAGTAGCAAACGATGATTGCAACAATATCGTCCATAAGCATTTTCTGTTTTATGGGTTATACACTATTATGAAGATTCACTATGTCCAATCCCTGCCTCTTGGCTTCTCTGACGGTGTAGAACGTGCCGCCCTTGGGATTGCCATCGAAGTAGGCTATGAGACGTGAACTGCGGTTGACCATATAGTCGTTGCGCCTCAGAAGGCAGCCATTGTAGTATTGCTCGCTCAATACGACCACGTCATCCACGATGCGCAGGATGGCATCATACTTGGCTTGCTCTTCCTTGCTCCACCGGTCAGACTGACCACGGAACGGCACAACGGCTATCACCTGCAAGTCCTTCAACTCGCATTGCAACGAAAGGGCGGCTTCTGCCGCCAGCAGGTCAAATCCCATTGCCATGCCACAATAGAAATACCGGTAGCCGTCGGCATACGCCTTGGCTATCTCCGATTTGAGACATTGCTTCAACTCCCTCCGCTTGGCGAAAGGTACGCTGCGGTGTCCGCTGAAGCATACGGACACTGCCTTGTCGTACTTTGTCATACTTTACCTTACTTTATAATGTGTGCGTGCGAGGAACATACCGCCAATAACACATGCCCCGAGCCTTTCGAGTTGGTTGGCATACTTGGCATAGCTGAGACCCTTGGTTATCACATCGTCAAAGACCAACACCATTTTGTTGTCGAAGAACGGCTCATCAAACTCAACGACATTCGCCTTGCGGACTTCATCCTCGTTCTTGCGGTTATCGTGGATGGTCTTACGCTCTCCGCATACCCTCACGTGCTCGTAGCCGTTTTCCGCTCCTGTCAATTCACACACCCTGTGGCAGAAAGCCTTGTAGCGGAGTTCGTTGCTCTCGCTTGTGGATGCTGGAACGGGGGCGAAGACGATGTTCACGCAACCCTTGCCGTAGAGTGTCAGCATATTCTCTGCGGTGCGCTGCGCCACTTCCTCGTAGGCTCTTCCGTCCTTGAAGTCAAACACTAATTGTCTGTCGGCAATCTCCTTCTCACCCACATTGCGGATGCGTGCGGGATAGTATTTGCAGAACCAAGTCTGAGGCTTGTCTAACTGCTTTTGGATTTGATAGTCATTCTTGTGTGCCATTGCTCTTATGTTTTTTCTTCCCTTATTTCGGAGGCTTTTCCTGCCTGCCCAAGGGATATTTTTTGCTTTCCAAGAGTGATGGCGATCAAAAAGCCAAATCGGGAGCGAAAAATACGCTCTGCACGCAGAGGAAGATTTTTCGGTCAAATGCAATGGACGATTTGGTGTTTGAACAATCGCCAGCATTACCTTTGCAAAACAATATCCGCAGCGGCAAGGCAGGCGAAAAGAAATCTGTTATGTAAAAGAGGAAACGGGCGGGATGGCGTGGGGCGAAGCTGTATATGGGGAAGGACGATAGTTGATATGAGGGAAAAAGAGAAAATCTTGTAATAGGGAACGACATTGCCTTTTATCAGCATGGAGACAGTCCTACAAGCAGAGAAAACTATTGCCCTAAAAATGAGTTGGATAGTATTTTCTAAAAGTAGTATCGACTACGAATAGTATAATAGTCGAATAGTTTTTACTACCATACTACGGATAGTAAAGTCTGTTTATAGAAGAGATAGCGGTATCATCGTCTGTTCGGCGATGATACCGCGCGGCACTCATGTGTCATGCCGCTTTAGGTATTCTGTCATTGCCTCATTGACAATATCACGCAAGGACATCCCTTTCTTGATGGCGAGGTACTTCATCCTCGTGTGGATGCTCTTGTTGATAAGGAAATTGCAATGCACCGGCACTTCGGTAGTCTCAGAAACAGACACAGGTGGTGCTGGTGTAGTTTCTGTGACTATCTGCTCCTTACTCGGCTTCTTTGTGGAAGAAAGGAGTCCGTTGAGACCGCCTTTCATTCCCTCTTTCAACATACTGCTCTTGCTCATGGCTATGCTATTTTAAGTTTAACACTTCTTTTGCCAAAGACATATAATCACTGGCACCATTGGATTTGGGATTATACTCAAAGATAGTCTTGCCGTTGATGGGTGCTTCTGCCAAAGCCACATTATCACGGATGACGGTCTTGAAAACCTTCTCGTGAAAACTGTCATTGACGATTTCCCTCACGCTTCGGTTCAACGTCTTGCGGCGATCGAACTGGGTGATGACGATGCCGCCCACTTTAAGGTTGGAGTTGAGCCGCTCCTGAACGATGCGGATGATGTCCATCAACTTTGCCATACCTCTCATGGCAAGGTATTGCGCTTGAACAGGGATGATGATGTAGTCGGCTGCGGTGAGGGCATTCAAGGTCAGCAAGCCCAATGACGGTGGACAGTCGATGATGATGTAGTCGAAATGCTCTTTGGCGATGGCTTTGGTGATAAGTCCCTTCAAGATAAGCTCCCGTCCCGGCTCGCTGATAAGCTCTAACTCAGCCGCAGACAGGTCAAGGCATGAGGGTGAGACGGTGATGCCGTTGTGCAACTTGACCAACGGCAAGGTGTACTGTCCACACATTGCGCCATAGACTGTCTGTTCTTCCTCGATGGACAATCCCAAGGCTTCCGTGAGGTTGGCTTGTCCATCCATGTCAATAGCCAAGACGTTCTTCTTACTCAGTTGCAGAGCTGCCGCAAGGCTTACTGCGGTCGTACTTTTCCCTACACCACCCTTGTGATTTAATACTGCAATTATCTGTGTCATAACATGATACTACTATTAGTGAATACTACTTTACTATTCTACTACTGATAGTACATACTAACCATAGTAAAAGCGGATTTACTACGATTAGTACGTACTACTCTCAGTTGATACTACCCTCAGAAGGGAAGGTCTTCGCTCTTGTCCTGCGGTGCATCGGCTGGCGGTACGGGAGCCTCGCCCTCTGCCTTGGCTGCCTTGCGTGCCTTTGTTGCAGGTGTGTCGGTTGCATCCTTCTTCCCTGCATTGACAAAGGCGATGGAGTCAGCTATGATGCTATGCTGTATGTGGTTCTCTCCGTTGCGGTCTGTCCAAATGGAAGAAGTCAGTGTGCCTTCCACAAGCACCATACGACCCTTGGTGAGGTATTCAGCCAAACGGATATGGTTCTCCTTGCTGCTCTTCACCCTTACCCAAGTGGTGATTTGCTTGCCCTTACTGTAGTCGTCCACTGCGATGTCAACAGCCATGAATGTTCCGTGTGTACCTGTGATGACGCGGCAATCCTTTGCTCCGATGCGTCCGATAGTGTGAGTGTAAATCATAATGTGAAAATGTTATAGTGGCAAGTTGGTTAGACTTGCCGTTACCTTGTTATTTAAATGACTTTTCTTGTTGATTGAACATAAGCTATTGCTTCATTCATAATTTCTGCTCGTGACCTACTCTTGTTATCTTGCATCCACTCATCAATTTCAGATTTGAGGAACATGATACGTTTCCCCTTCTTATGGAATGGTATTTGTTTATTGCTTGTCCAACAATAGATTGTGTGTTCAACTGGATGGGTAGGGAGATACTCACTCAATTCGGAAACACTAAGCCATTCCAATCCCTTATCGGGCTGAATTTGAGTCATTAGTGTGGAAAACTTTTCTTCTAAAATCTCCAGCTTGTTTATTACTAATGACAATGCTGATGGCAAGTCATTAAAACTCAATATTTGCTTTTCCATATCAATATATGTGTGGCAAGTTGGTTAGGCTTGCCGTTACCTTGTTATTAATATCCTTTCTTCGTCTGCCTTGTATTGGCGACAAAAGACTTGTTGCTGCCTGTGAGACTGATAGAGCCGCAATTAACAAACTCTCCGTCGGAATAGACTCTGTACTTCTGTCCGCTTACCTCATGCTTCTGTTTGATGCGCTCTCGCATCCACTTCTTGGCTGCGGTCAATGAGCAAAAGGTCTCGCTCTCCTTGGTCGTCTCGTCATATACGATGCACTGGGTCATACATGCTCCTACTTCATCCATGCACCTATACTCGACGTGACATAGTCCAACTGACCGCCAAATATGTCGCTTGGCTCTATGTCGTATTGTCCATCCCTCACTTCCTTGTCCTCTCCAAGAAGCGACAAGTTTCCGTCGGCATCCAAACGTGCTGCGTCTATGACGATGTCACGAGGCTCGTCAAAGAGATAACCTGCCACGATGGGCTGCTCTCCCTCGAAATGCACCTCAAAGCCTCCGTCCACCTCCGTGCCGTACTTGCGAAGAGCCGCTTTCAGCTCGTCCTGCTCCCGGTGCTGCAATGCCTGGAGTTGTCCGTGGATAGTGAGGTCTTGCAGTTCTGCCTCTCGTTTGGTGTGGGTTGCCTCGCCGGTCTTGCAGTCGATGTCATACTTGTGGTAAACCACTGGGATATGGTCTGCCGATGTGACAAGCCATGTGATGTTGTTCACTGAGAAGCCCTGTCTGGTGAGGAACTCCTCGATGTCTGAGCCGAGAAGGTGGTCGGCTACGTCAAGATACTCGATGCGTGCGTCAGCATCATGCAGGATGATAATCTTCATTGCCTTTCTATTTTTAGTGATACAAATAAGTTTGTCGCCCATGTCGCTGGACTTGTTTAACTACGTTGAAGAAACTTACGCTCAGCATAGTGAATAAATTCCCTCTGCGTTCGCTTAACCGTTTCTTTCTCTTCCCTCCTTTCGAGACCTTTCAGCCTGTGGAGGGATATTTTCTGCTCCCACAAGCCGCAAGAAAAGACATAAAGACAAATTATGTGTGAAGAATACTCTTTTCCGAGGAAAAGGAAGATTGTTCACAGTCACAAGACCTCAAGCAGAATTTGACGATTGTCTCAGACGCGGCTAACTTTGCAGGAAATATGCCTACCACTGCGCTGATTGGAAGAAGATTATTGATATTGGCTGCAAGAGGAATGATGTGTTATATATAAAGAGGTAAGAAGAAAGATTGAAACAGTAAGGGTGGGCAGTGAAGTGTTTGCAGGTCTGCTGTACCGACATAAAGCGAGTGTGTTGGCTGACCGGGATGCAAGTCATCAAAGCTTCAGCCTTGATAGCTTGTAGCACGGACAGACAATTCTCTCGCGTCGGTACTTCGGCATACTGTCAGCTTTGGCTAATAGCAACGTGTTGCCATCAGCCAAGGATGTCTGTATGACGACAGACCATGTAACGCTTCGCAAAGGCGTGGGGCAAAGCAGTATAATTTAGAAGTAGATAGTAACGTATATCAGGCAAGAAGAGACAGTTGCGCAACGGACAAATCGGGCACTCCTGTCAGCATGACAAATGTGCCTTGTCCTTGCCGCAGGACACTGAGGCAGATTGGACGTAGCAGACATGTCTGCCACATTCAATATGCCTGAGTGGACAAGAACTGCCTCTTGTATAGCAGAAGAGAAATTGTAAAACAGTTGATTAGTGGTAAAGGTGGTATGGGTGGGCAGAATGGCATTACACGGACATTGCCGAAGCCCGATAATGGGACAGCCAGACAGCAATAAAGGCAGTTATCAGAAGTGTCAGTTTCTGATAGTGACATTGTTGGCTGCCTGTCACATGGGATTCGTGCGGTGTCCGTACAGTAATGCCGTTCTGAAGGTGTGGGGCGAAGCGATACAACGCACTTGGACGAAACCACCGCTTATAACAGAAAATATTTTGCAGTCAAAGAGAAGAAGAATAGTAAAGCAGGTGTGGGTGGGTAGTGAAGCTGTCGCAAGATTGACGGTCTGAATATCAAGGCGAGTGGATAGCCAGTAAAGGACACAATTATCAGAAGCCTCGGCTTCGGCATCTTGTGGCATAGATGGCAGTCCTCTCGCGTTCAGACCTTGGCATACTGTCTTTCTTGGCTAATAGCGACTTTGTCGCCATCAGCCGGGAATATCTGTATGCCAACCATCTTGGTGACGTTTCGCAAATGGTGAGGGACGAAGTGGTTAGAATAAAGGAAGACGGCGTTGCCGTTATGGTTAATAAATGCACATGGTTGTTATTAGAGAAGATTATCACACGCTATAACAGCAGATTGATGTCCCTGAGCAAAACAAAAGCGACCCGAAGGTCGCCTTGTTATGGAGAGGAAAGGCTATTTCTTGCCTTTCTTGGTTGCTGGCTTGGCCGGCTCTTCCGCAGGAGTCTCCTCCTTGTCGGGACACTCGTAGAACTTGGTTGCAACCATGATGATTCTGGAGTGCTTCACGCCATCCTTGTCTGTCCACTCCTCTGGCTTGAAGAAACCCTCGACGGTGAGCAACGTGCCCTTGGTGAGCTTGTCGAATGATTCGGTGTGCTCGTTCTTGCGCCATGCCTCCATATTCATGAAAGCCGATACGCGGTTGGTTTCCTCGCCGTTCTTCTCCTGACGGCCTACTGCCAACGAGAAGCGTGCTACGCTGGCGTTTGCGAACTGACGGATTTCTGCATCCTTACCTACGAAACCTGAAACTGTGAAGTTGTTCTCGATCTTTTTCATTTTGAATTGAATTTAAAAGTGAAACTTAATTTTTACATGCATTCAAAAGCAGGGATGTGGCACCATGTGGGAAGCACCATGAAAATCGTTCGCAATACTCTTTTTGTCGTTGGCGGTAAGGGAGAAAAAGGAAGATTACGCACTATTTTATTGGTCACAGCGATAGCGGCCACACAAGAAGGAGGAAGTCCTTCGCAGCATCACGCTACCTTTGCATGGTAAAAATAAGTGGCTTTCAAATAGCTCAATTCAGAAAAAGACGGGGCCAAACAATGGAACAAAGGTTGTAAGCAAGGAGGCAATCCGTATGCAACAGACAGGGGCACTGCTATGGCTGTATGCCTGGAGAAACGAAGCGGGAAATCCGACCTTACAGCTGTATCATCAGAAGAGTGAGGAGCATGAACACTGATGCACGATGAACGACAAGCCTAAGGGTCAGCTTAGCAATAGAGGCATCAAGCCAAAAGAGGACAGACATCAGAGGATTGGCGATAGCACTGTCATCATGCTAAGACCAAGTTCTGTGTCCGACAAGGAAGAGTCGCAAAAGACAGACGAGTAAAACCAAAAGGCGAAATGACCATTCCTATAACAAGGTACAGAGACGCTTAAAACGGCGAAGGGACTTTGGCGACGTATCGCTATACAGGTGTCGAAGCATCGCTTCTATAACAGGACTGGAGCAAGTGAGCAAACCGCACAACTTGCTCCCAAGGTATTTCAGTTACAACAGCCATAACCTCATTGGAGGATTGTCCTAAAAGAGTTTTTGCAGTCAAAGGAAGAAAGAGTCTGCAAGCCACATAGCCAACAGACTCTCTCCTGATTATTCACAGATGACAACATCATCCTTGTACTCCGTCACTTCCTTGCCGTTGATGAGCTGGACAATGACCTCACAACCCAAGTCCTCGACAATCGTTCCCTCTGTCTGACCTCTTCGGGGATAAAGCAAGGTGCAGAAACACCCTACAACGCCGTCCAACTGCTCCATGTCTATCGTTGCCATATCCGTTCCTCCTTGTTAGCCGAATGTGATTGGATTGATGCAGAAATTCGTGTCCTCTGCCTCATACTCGTATTCATTGATGAAGTCAATCATCTTCTGTTCGCTTCTTCCGTCCTGTGAGACACCAGTCTTCTCACACCACAACTTGATAGCATCACCAAAGGTGGAGTAAGCACCCTCACAATCCTCAAAGAGTTCTCCGTATGCAGTGACGTAGCACTCTTCGGGGAAGAAGTCGTTCTCATCGTGCGTATAGAAGATGTCGCAACCTGGCTCAACCTCTCGCCAACTGATTGAAAGTTCATCGCCAAGTGCCTTGTTCACCTCCTCAAAGAACAAGTCGCATGAAGACCAAGCACTTTCGGTGTCAAAGGACAAGAGGGCATAATCGTCTTCCACGTTCTCCTCATACTCTGCCCAATAGATGTGTCCTCTCACCGAGATGCCTTTCTTCTCGTAGTCAATGCCATAGTGTTCTGCCAAGAGATACAGATACACATTATTACTGTTCACCTCCAACTCTTGGAGTGTGTTCCAAAGGTCTGCCACGGCTTTGCGTGAGCCTGTCACCTTGTACTGAGTGTCGCAAATGTTAGCCATAAGATAAAATTTTTATTTTCTTCCCTTATGTAGAACCAACTACCATCGGGATTGATTAAAGAATTATGTTGCCCCAAAAGGTGTTATGGCTCATCAATGCAAGGTTTTGCCGTCAAATACTACCTCTGCCACAATCAGAGCGTGGAGATTTCACGGACAAACCACAGGCACCGACCTTGCAGGATGAACGCCATGACAGGTACCTTTGCAACACAATTCTTATCAAAGCCCGATGGGGTGGTACATGGCAGACTGCATGGTACAGCAGTGTGAAGTGACGTTATAGGTGGAGATAAGGCTATAAGAGGTTTTTGCAGTCAAAGGAGAAAAGAGTCCACAAAGTGCAGTATCTACAGGACAAAAACACTTTAGTTTACCTTGGTTAGCTCTTATATATATGCTAACCTAAAGTAAACTGTATATATGTCCGTCTAAAACCCGAAAACCGTACGGGTCAGCTTACGTCAGAAACAGAAGTATAGAACCATAGAAGTGGTTCAAGAAGTCTTTCTTCCTTTGACTGCAAAATATTATCTTTGCACGAATCATAATTGCCCTGTAGGATTTAATATAATTTAACACTCTTTGTTGAATGCAAGGAAGAACAGCTTCAATATGCTGAATATCAGTAGTATAACATTGTGTTAACCCTTAATCTGTAGAAAAGGATGTTATCATACAAAGTAATGTCCATTTGTACTTTTTCTATATGGTTTTATACTTACATTTGCATATCATTTGTATCTTGATAACAGTAACTAACTGATTATCAATATACTTTATATTTGAGAATGTAAGTTATTACGGTGAACCGATAAACGCCCTAAGCGAAAAAGTACAAATGAATGACTTTGTGAAACACGTACAGTTCGTAGGCAAACACATTGAATAAATTGGGGATATTCAGTAAATGTTCCCGTTTCTAATAAATCAAGAGAAAAGTTTTACTTTACGTGAGCTTTTCTCTTGATTTTTCCGTTCAACTCTCCCGGTCTTCTATCTTTTTCATAGAATATTATTTACATATACTTATTCTTTTCTTCCCACCCATGCGTTATGTACATGCCTTTTTTAGGTGAAGTTAAAAACCTCCCCTCTTTTCTTCTTATTTTAGTCTGATTATGCAGCCATCCTTTTTTTCCTCTCTACTTTTTCTATCATACATACCGCATTGGCTGTATGTATCCCAAAGAAAATCCAAAGTACTTCCGTTTTCCTGGTTCTGGCTTTTATCCTGGCCAGTGAGTAATGTTGCTTCTGCGTTCCAAAACTTCCTTCCAAGCGGGTAGCTCTTTCACGGCTGAGTTCCGACCGTAAAATCTTACGAAGCGGCTCATCCTTGGCAGCTCTGCCCTTACGCTTAAAGGAAGTACTTATATGATATTTAGTACAAAATTTCCGGTTGGCATTATTGGCATAGATTGAATCTGCCACAAGCGCCTTGACCCTAACCCTGGTCAGTTGTTGTTGCAGACGAATACAGTCTTTCAAACGTACTCCTTCATTAAAATCCTTAAAAGAGATATGTTCTATGAAAGAGATTCCATCTATCTGTATATTGTTGACTTTGGCTCCGAATTCAACGGATTTGGTTTCCTTGCCCCTGATGATGGGGCGAAGGTGATGCCGGTCGATACTCACAATACGGTTAGATACTTTCTTGCCTGCAAATAAACTCTTCCCTTGCTCAAGGATTGTCTGTATGACCGAAAAGCGTCTTTGGTAATCAGAGGATAGTAAGTGACCTGCGTTTAATCATACGAATCTGCGATTTCCTGCGTTTACGTAGTTTACTATAAGCAAGGTAGGCACGGCCTACATCAAGATGGCTTTCATAACAGGTGGCATCGGGAAAAGTTGGTATAGGACTTCAAGACCATCAAGGCTATTTTACCTTCGGGAGAAAAATAACTTTTACGCCCCAAAGCAGAGGACTTCAAATGCATTTGTCGGGCCAATTCCGAGAAAGGAAACAGAGCATGGAGGCGGCCTAATTCACTCGTTGCAAAACTTTGACGATATTTTTTAGCATATCGAACTCAGTAAAACCCAAACGAGGTTCGATTTCTGAGATTTTTTGTATCTTTACCATGTGTTTTTAGTTTAGATTACCCCCGTTTTGGCCGTCAAACCGTTTTTTGGGGGAATGCTTAAAGAGACAAAAAGGCAACCAACTCGCAATGAATGAGTTGCCTTAAATTTCCTTATTTTAGGAATATCCCCAATTAAAGACCTATTCAAATAAGAAAAGCTATACGGAGGTTGTGTCAACGTTTTGACGCAACCTCCGCATTTTAATCATCCTGCGGCAATTTACCAATTCCCCATTGCTTATTAGGCTTATCACCCAAATGCAATTCAAGAACACCACCGTTAGCAAAATCTTCATGATAGAACCAACACCTATCCCAGGGTTTTCCATCAAACGTAGCCCGTTGGATATACATATTTTTGTCGGAATTGCCCGTAGTTACAATTTGGAAAGTCTTTCCCGGATAGTACCTATTGTCAAGATGTATGGTCACTTTATCAAATATAGGAGAGGTTATCTCATAATAAGGCTTTACAGCGCAGCCTCCGTCCACTTCAAACAGTCCCATCGCCATTAAAACGCCCAAAGCTCCCATCTGCCCTTGGTCTTCATCATCACGATACCCACCATACGGGGTAACATCAGCATAAGCCGCTTTGACCTTACGCACCCATTTTTGTGTCAGCCATGGTGCCCGAGCATGATTGAAAAGATGAGCCATGCCCGTGCCTGGTTGGTTACCGTAATCAGTCCAATTACCAGATTTGGTATCTTTTGAACGGAAAAAACCATAAGGCTCACTCTTGACAAAGTTCTCATTCAAACGCTCGGCATATTTCTTATGACCACCATAAAGTGCTATTAAACCTTGCATATCGTGGGGAACATAATGAGAATATATAGCCGAATTGCTTTCACAAAAACCACCTTTCTCCGTCAACTCAAGTGGATCGAAATCAGGTAACCATTCTCCATCCGTCCCTTTAGGTTGCATGAATCCTGATGCTTTATTCCAAAGGTTCTTATAATTTTTTGAGCGTTCAAAGAACAATTCATAATCAGCTTGCTTGCCCATTGCCTTGGCCATTTGGGCAAGACACCAGTCTTGATATGCGTACTCCAAGGTCATAGATGCACCTGTAGTATGCATACCTACCACATTCGCACGTCCATCAGGCACATATCCCATTTTAATATAATATTCCATTCCACCTGAATGAGCATCCTTACTATGTTCGTAACCGGCATGGTCACGAATACCTCCAGGAAATGCATTCTTGCGTAGCCCTTCATAGGCCAAATCAGCATCATAATTACGAATACCTTTGTTATAAGCAGTTGCAAAGAAAGACACAGCAGGATCACCTATCATTACATAGGTATAATTCCCCCCCGAAGGTCCGCGAGGAATAAGTCCCCCATTACGATACATATCCAACATTGTATTGCAAAAATCATCCATCAGATGCGGATAAGCCATAGACCAAAGAATATCAAGCGACCAATGGCTCCCCCACCACGCATCAAAATTATGATGATTGTAGAGAGGTTTACCACTTGCAGACAAAGGAATACGGCAAATACGGGGAAAGTCAGACGTTTGGTCAAGATAACACCCATCAACATCACTCACTACCTTACGTCCCAATAATGCGTGCCAAAGATCTGTATAGAACTTTATCTGTTGCTCACGGCTACCGCCCTCCACTTCTATCTTACCAAGCCAAGTATTCCACTCATCAAACGAAGCATGTTTTACCTCTTCAAAATTCCATGATTCCAGTTCCGCATAAAGATTCTTACGAGCCTGCTCTACACTAACGTATGAAATGGCAACCTTCAGTAGTACTTTTTCATTGGCCTTGGTACGAAACTTCACAGCCAATCCCACATTCTTTCCTGAAATTCGCTCAGGTTTGGTATTAGGCACTATTTTCCCTTCACGCCAAGTCACTATCTGCTCCACCGGCTTGCTCAACTGTGCATAAAAATAGACAGGTGTATCCTTAGGACGACGCCCTGTACGCTCCATTATTTCCCAACCAGCTATTTCCGTATCACTAATCTTCCAGACTTCCGAATAAGCGGTAGGACTGTGAGCCAAAAAAGCGCCAGTATCAAAAAGGACATAGCTCGAATCGCTTTGGGGGAACGTATAACGATGGAAGCCTACCCGCATTGTCGACGTTAATTCAGCAGTCACATCATAATTTGTAAGTTTCACCTTATGAAACCCAGGTTTGGCAATCTCACCCTCATGAGTAAATTCAGACTGATAGGAGTCCATGCCCAAATGCCCTTTAAATGGACCAACCGTAGGCATTACAGCAACACCGGACATCTGCCAATTATGAATATGGCTAAAACATCGTATATACTTAGAGCCATACATATAACCCGATCCCCATGAATGTTCCGTATCTGTATCAGGACTCAGACTGACCATACCAAATGGGCGACAAGCAGAACTAAAAAAGAACCAACGAGAACGATGGCTGTCCACGAATGGATTTACCAGTTCTACATACTTCCAATTTGTTTCGGGCTCATTAGAATAAACCTTTAACGACATTAACAATGATGACAGAAATACTAAAGCCAATAAACACTTCTTCTTATCACATTTCATCATACTGGATTTTAAAAATTAAATCTTTATAATTTCTGCTTCCTATAGTTGCGAACATTTCGGTTATCACCTGTATCAAGCACCAACCGAATAGCGGCACCACCGGAAGCACGAAGAGAGAAACGAAGCACCGACTGGGCATTCACAAGATACCGCTGACATCGCACACGAGTACGGGTTTTTACTGATTTATCTCCATCTGTATAAATCTCAGCTATATAAGACTTTCCTTGCGGCAAAAAATCGAGACTAATCTCCTGTTCGCGAGCATCATTATTGGTTATGGCACCAACAAACCACTCTTCACCTTTGCGGCGAGCTATGGTAACGAATTCGCCTATCTTACCTTGAAGCACCTGCGTATCATCCCAAGTAGTATAAACATCATCAAAGAATTTCAATTCAGGTTCATCTTGTGAATCAGAGGGTTTATCATACCAATACATATACTGAAGAGGGCTGTAATAGATTACAGAAAGAGCCAATTGATGAGCAGGAGTTGTTTGAATAGTACGAGAACGAGGTACCCCATAACTATCTTTATCCGTATGCAAACGCCCGAAGTCCTGACGATAATAACAGATAGTATAGTCTGCGGCACCTGCAACAAAACGCGTAAAGGGAAGAATGGTATTATGAGTCGCATCAGGGAATTCTTCATTTCCTCGAATACCTTCTTGGGTCATCAGATTGGGATAAGTACGACTAAAACCCGTTGGACGATATTCATCATGAATGTCCACCATAAGGCCATATTGCGCACATTTCTTCACCGCTTCGTGCATCCACCTTGTCCATATTTGAGAGCCGACCTGTACAAAACCGAACTTAATACCCGCTATACCCCATGATTTGTAAAGAGGAAGTATCTCGTCCAGTTGTTGTTGAAGAGCACGTTGATTTACATAAAGGATAACACCTATTCCTTTCGACTTGGCATAACTAATCACTTCTTGCAGATTAAGCGCATCAATCTGCTCATTGCGCCGTGGGTCGAGCGTTACGGTAGTAGCATCAGAAGACTTGTCATATTCAAAACCATACCAACCTGCATCAAAATGAATATACTGCAAGCGGCGCTTCACTGCAAAATCCACTAAAGCCTTACCACCTTCAGTGGTAAGTGTAACCTCCCGCATTACCTTCCCCGGTTTAATCCAGGATGTATCAGCGATTTTACAATCAGGATTCAGATTAAGCAACAAGTCATTGTTAGCGAGAATATCTCCTGGCCGGGAAGCGCACATCACAATTCTCCAAGGCGTATGATATGGAGCTATATCCTCCACTATTCCATACATTGAAGTAAGCAAAGTATAAGGTTTCTCATCCGAAAGTTTAAATTTGGTACGCACATAATCCACGACCTGAGCCTCGGCAAGACAAGCATATTGGCCTTCTGGCAATTGAAGCATCAACGGACGATCCGACTCATTTTCCCACCCTTCGAGTGGCAAAAGATTATAAGGGGTCTGTGCCCGTTCGGTATGCCAAGCAAGAGTGCCTTTAGGAAGTGTAAATTGGGTAAACTCATTTTCAATCTTCAAATATTCACCTCCTACAAAACGATAACGGAATGCAACGCCTTCGTTATAAGCTCGCACATCCAGCACCATTCTCTTCCGCGAACCAGTTTTAGCCAACTCTATCTCGCAAGCATTATATAATTCCTTCACAACGGCACGTTCACCGTAGACAGGTTTCCAATTCTTATCTATCCGGCTGTTACGCGAAGTGACTATTCGGATTCCATCATACCAATTTTCGTTCCATTCGATTCCTAACCGAGAAGGTTCTATCACCTCTTTCTGTTGATAGAAAAGCGAATAGCTCAATTGTCCGTCATCGCTCACCGTAAACTCATATTCGCCGTCGGGCGATGTAACCTTCACCGCTTCTGCCATAACAGAAAACGCAACCAACATACCCCAAAACGTCAGTGTTAATCTCTTCTTCATATCAATTCTAATTACAATATTGTTATTTTGTTTAGCTCCACACCTATCCGTCACACACATTTATAAATGACTCTCGGAAACGATACTTTCAACACCGACAGCCTTTATGTCTCCAAAATCGAGCAACAACGAAATATGCCTGTCACGTGTACCAAATAATGTTCCATTATTGGAACGTGCGTCTTTCACAGCAAACCAATAAGTATTACCATCCACTTTCACCGCATCCTTCTCATAAAAAGTCCAAAATTCAGGAGCACTCTGTACGCTATAGCTCAACCGAAGCCATCCATCTTTAACCTCTTCGGGTTTATGGCTGAATGTCACTTTTATATAAGGGAATTCTGAAGGATTATAGTGTATCCGGTTTTTCTGCATTGAGATACCTTTGTTCACCAATAAGAATTCATTGCCGACAGGCTCTAAATCAGGTGCTGCAATTTGCCACCCTTTCCAGCCATATTTAAGTTGTTCTGAAATTTGCCCTTCAAGAGGAACCGGTTCGTTTTTTCCTAAGTAAAAGAGTAATGTTCCAAAACCCGGATTATCACACGTCCATCCTATGCCTTCAGGGCGAATACGCTTTAGCACCTTTTCCGTATAAGGCATTGCAATTCCCCTTCGTTCCACATAATGATTATATGCAATTTCAAAAACAGCCCTGAATTTGCCCAATTCTGCTTCTCCCATATTTTGCCAGTTACAATATTTACCTGTAGCATCTTTCCAAACTTCAAAAGGAACATCCGTATAGCCCAAGTTAACTTTAGAAAGATATTCATATCCTTTCATAATACGATTATCTAAAGCCGCATAAAGATTATCCCCTTGTTTCCAAGCGCATTCTGCCAATTCAGCCAAAACACCTACTCCAAGCATACAGTGAGCTTGATCACGTCCCGATTCTTGCAATTGGCCAGTTTCTGCAATGTAATTAGGCAAACTTCCATTATCCCGACTATTATAAAAGAAGTCTACAGCCTGATTGTAAAGAGGTTCATCATTACAGAAAATACCAATTGCCATCACCATTTTGTTAACCGATCCTCCCCAATTACCATTTGCATAAGGTTTGGCTTGAACAAAAGTGGTAAGTACTGGAAGAAATACATTACGGAACATACCTTCTATACTCTTTGTATCAGCTTCGCTCCAACCTTTCACATATTGATTATCTTGATAAGTGTAACGCATTATTTCAGCTGCATTTATAAGCATGAATCCCTGAAGACCTGCACAAAGAGGATCATCAGGTCCATATATTTTCTGTAATGTGGATGCATATCCTCGAAGAATTTCCATAGCTTTATCGGCATGACGTACATCACCGGTAATGTTCCACATCAGAGCATTATAATAAGCCGCATTACAATCGCTTTCACAAGGAGCTTTGGTGTATCCATATTTTCCGGCACGACTGATATTCTCAAACGGCCCCTTCATTTCATACTCAAAGGATGCACCCGGCACTTTTCTCAATAAATCATACGAACCCATAGCCGGATAGGAATTCTCTTTCACAAGTCGAGTAATACGTTTTAAATCGTCTTGAGAATGAAGCAAACCGGGATGAATAAAGTTTCGGGCAGCAGCAGAAAATATCGAACATAGCATCACTAAAACGCTTGCACATTTAAGTAGTTTTTCATATATATCCATAACAAATACTCTTTTAAGATTAAAAGAACAAAGAGCTTGCACAATTTATTGCAAATAACAAACTGGCAAGCCCTATTAATTTATAGTTTCAATTTACTATTATTCCCATCCAGGGTTGTTTCCCAATTCTTGTCCGTTAGATAGGGTATTCAGCCAATTCACCGGAATAGGACGAAGACTATATTTGGCATTGGTGGCTGCACTTAATTGAGTTTGGATTAAACCACCTGTAATATGGGTTACGTCCCAGTTATACTCTAAAACTCTTTCGGCCAACTTACCAGTTCGAGTCAAATCATTCCAACGAGGTGCTTCACCAAATAATTCAAGTGCTCTTTCATCCAATACGTCATCAATAGTGACTGTACCTTCATATTTAGCCAAACCTTGTTCCTTCGCATTATGCATTGCACGCTCACGAACCGCATTGATACAAAGCAAAGCATTCACATTGTCTTTTTTCATTACAGCTGCTTCGGCTGCAATCAAGTAAGTTTCAGCCAATCGAAACAACACGATGTCACGACTTCCATACTGGCTACCACCACTTTCGCCATAAAGAGTACCTGCATCCTTGAACTTATATACCGGCAACCAAGCACGAGTGGTTGAACTATTGCCTTGCAAACCGGTAATAAAGTAATCATCTTCAGAGCAATCTTTGTAAGAACCGGAAGGATAATTATAAATAAACTTCATCGGAGAAGCAGCATTTGCCGCATCTTGCTCAGCTTTTGAATACACTCTAAAGCCTTCTTCTGTAGGTACAGGAAAATGAATCACCGTATCGGCAACACCTGTACTTGAAGACCCTAGCTGAGTAGTATTCATAAAGGCATTACGTCCATAAGTACGTCCATCCACCGAAGTAGCAGGATCTCCATTAAACGGACTCATAAAAGTAACTTCCGCACGACGGTCTTTTTTCCAATCGAAAGAGGTATAAAGATACTTTGAGGGCATCACATCTCCGTAGTCATTGGCGTAGAAATTTGATTTGGCCAAACCTTCCCAACCTTCACGGTAAGAGAATAGATAATAAGTACTCTGTTGATTATTATTATTATTTGTACTATTGTTATAGTTTACAGCAAAAATAACCTCATCATTAGCCTCATTAGACTGACGGTGAACCATAGCATAGTCTTCAAGTAAACTATGCCCCGTCTTTTCAATTACATACATCGCATCATCATATGCATTTTTAAAGTCATTCACATCTGCATAGTCCTGATATCCACGAGTCAAATAAACCAAAGCACGCAAATGGCGAGCTGCTGCTTTTGAAGCACGTCCAAAATCGGAAGCTCCTTGTTTTTCGGGCAATGAAGAAGATAACACATCTTGCAAGTCTTTCAGAATCTGAGTATAAAATTCCGCGCCACTGTTCAGTTTAGAAGTTGTTGCTGTTGATTGAGCTTCTTCCAGTACCAAAGGAGCTTGCCCCCAATTCTTCACAATTTCAAACAAATAAAGCGCACGAAGAAATTTGACTTCTGCCACCCTCAAGTCACGTTGATTCGGATCAATTCCTTCAATAGGGTCTTCTGTTTTAAGAGTCACATTTGTAGCACGGCCGATAGCAGCATTTACATCTTTTAATGCTACATAAAGTTTAGACCACTGCTCATATACAGTTCCGTTTGATTTATCATAAGTCACTACATACTGATTCAAGTCGCTAGTAACAGTACCGTTAGGCTGTGTGCCAATATCAGTACCCAATTGAGTAAGTTTATGGTAACTATAATTATTATATACAGACTTCAAAGAGGCATACGCACCATTAACTAATGATTCATAACCTTTGGCTGTTTTGTAATAGTCTTCAGCTGACTGACTAGTCCAATTTTCTTCTTCAAGAAAAGACGAACAACTTGCGAAAGTAGCTACGGAAATAAGCAATAAGCCCTTTTTAATTATATTCTTAGTTTTCATTTTATTCTTTCTTTAATTTCGATTTGTTAAAAAGAAACATTCACTCCAAACATCACATTGCGTGTCATAAGGTCTGTGCTAGATACATTTGTAGGTAACTGTTCGGGAACAATAACATTATCAGCACAAATAATCATCGGATTTTGAACCGTACAATACAATCTCAAATTGGTCAAGAATGATTTAGAAATCAATTTCTTATCAAATGTATATCCCAAACTAACATGAGTTATTTTAAAGAAATCTGATGATGACATTGTATGTGAAACGTCCGACTTCTGATTTCCCCACGAACCTGCTTTGCCACGATAAGTTCCCATATTACCGGGTTGAGCCGATTCATTAGTAGGATTCTCTGGGGTCCAATAATCTTTCACCATATTATTTAAGTTCATATTATTGTTCTCAAGTGCATAAGACACATAGAATTGATTACGCATACGACCGCCCAATTGGAAAGAAGTACCTACCGATAAATCAAAATTCTTATAATTAAAAGTATTAACCATACCACCGGTCCAATCCGGGGTGCGCTTACCATCAATTACGCGGTCAGCATCATCTATTTTACCATTTTTATCTAGATCCAGTACTTTATATTGGCCAGGTTTACATCCATATTTAGCAGCCTCTTCTGCTTCGTCCAACTGCCATACGCCAATAGTCATCAAATTATAGTTGATGTCAATAGGTTGTCCTACCACCCAAAGATTGCTATAATCACCCTTCATTCCTTCGAATGACTTACCTCTTGAAGTCAGATCTTCTATATATTGCAGCTTTTCAATCTTATTATTATTATAAGCTATATTGAATGAAGTTCTCCATGAAAAGTCTTCTGTACGGATATTTTCCGTATTCAATACAAATTCAAAACCTTTATTACGAACAGAACCAACATTAGCCTTTACTGAAGAATAACCAAGAGTAATGGGAAGAGTTTTGTTCATAATCAAATCTTCTGTCAAACGGTTATAGTACTCAAAAGAACCTGATATACGGTTGTTCAAGAAACCAAAATCAACACCGATATTATATTCTGTTGTTCTCTCCCAACCTAATTCCATATTACGCAAATTGTTAGGCACGTAGCCAATTACATCATTCGTTCCAAAAGAATAGTACTGAGCGCCACTGATAGAACCTTGTGTCTGATAAGCACCTACATTATCATTACCAGACTGACCGAAACTTACACGCAATTTCAAGTTATTCAGCCAATCAATATCTTTCATAAATTCTTCTTCAGTGATTCTCCAAGCCAATGCACCAGCGAAGAAACCTCCCCATTTATGTCCTTCAGCCAATTTGGAAGAACCGTCATAACGCATACTTGCAGTCACATAATACTTGCCTTTATAATTGTAGTTCAAACGTGCCAAATACGACATCAATGATGTTTTAGTGTACTTAGATTGAGTCTTATTCGTTTTTGCACCATTTTGCAAAGCATACCATAAAGAATTATAAGAAAGACCGGCACCGTCACCACGCATAAATTCATTCTGATATTCGGTCATTGAATAAACACCTGTCAAATCAAAATGATGGTCCTTCATCAAATCAAAATTATAAGTAACCATATTATCCCAAACCCAATTCAAAATGGTAGTTTTCTCATACCATGCAGTAGCTTGTGAACCTTGATTACGCTTAGTATAAGCACCTGCATACATACCATAGTCAATAAATTGAAGATCGGGAGAAAATGTAGAGCGTAACGCCAAATTCTTAATAGGATTAAACTCTACAAATAAATTACTCAGAACATCATATTTCTTATATCTCCATGATTGGTTTTTCTGAGTTACAAAAGGATTGAACTGTCCGCTACCATATTTGAATTCCTGCTCACCTGTCACAAGATTAGTAGGATGATAAGTAGGACGTAAACGATAAATAGTCTGCAAACCATCTTCATTACCAGTTTCTTGGTCAGAAAAAGTTCCATAAAGGCTTACCCCGAACTTAAAGTAATCATTAGGCGTTACGTCAACGGCAGCACGCAGATTATATCGCTTATAAAACTGAGGTTGAAGACAACCATCTTCATTATGATAACCCGCAGACGCCACATAGGATGATTTCTCTGTTCCTCCAGAAACTGAAAGTGTATGACTGTTCATCCACGCAGTAGAAGTAAGAGCATCAAACCAATCCATATAATTATTATTTTCAATAGCAACCAATTCTGATGCTGAAAATATTTTATCATCCGAAACATATTCTCCGTTACCTTTAGTAGCTCGAGAGTATTCCCGTGCAAGTTGGACATATTGCTGTCCATCCATCATATCGGGAGCATTCATATAATTTTTAAATCCAACGGAACCATCATAACTGACTTTAGGAGCTCCGGCTTTTCCTCTTTTGGTAGTCACGATTACAACTCCATTCGTAGCTCTGGAACCATAAATAGCTGTAGAAGAGGCATCCTTCAATATATCAATCTTTTCAATGTCATCAGGATTGATGTTTTCCAATTCAGCACCAGGAACACCATCAATTACAATCAATGGTTTGGTACTACCACTAACTGTATTCAAACCACGAATCAAGATATTATACCCACTACCAGGCTTATTAGATGAGCGTTGAATATTGACACCAGGCACTACGCCTTGCATAGCACCAGCTGCACTGGAGATACCAGCAGCCGTCAATTCTTTTGTAGAAACAGAAGCTACGGCACCCGTCAAATCAGATTTCTTAACTGCGCCATAACCCACTACAACAACTTCATCAAGCATTTCTGTATCTTCTTTCAACACTATCTCATTTAATTTTTTATCTGAAGCTGATAATTCCACAGATTTATAACCTAAATAAGAAACAACTAAAATAGCTTTAGATGAAGAAACGCTCAATGAAAAGTTTCCATCAATATCAGTAATTGTTCCATTGGTAGTACCTTTTTCTATAATACTTGCACCAATAATCGGTTCACCAGTAGAGTCAAGAATCCTACCTTTAACTACACTCGTCTGCATAACAGCCTGAACATCGTTCGCTTCGGCAAATGCCATCTGCGGACTCCCCGCCAACAAAGCTGATACCATTGCCGCTGAGAATAAAATTCTTCTCGATGAGAACTTTAGAAATTCATTCTTCATAAATTTATAAATTTAAAATTAACACTATATTATTATCAATACCTAATTAGATACATTGCTTCAAGTATTCGCGTACCTCTTTACGGCTGATGAAAAGATGGTTCTCCACCGTGCGGCGCGAAAGATTCAATTCTTCCGAAATATCTGTGACAGACTTGTCTTCAAAACGGTTCATGACATAAATCTTACGACGCTGCGACGGAAGAAATTCTACCCGCCGTTTCTCGCAAGCCAATAAATCATCGGCTACCACACAAGACTCCACCTCATTATGACCAACCTCCGTCCTATCATACATATAAGAGGTAATCTCTTGTTTCTTATAATAGCGACGCAAATAGTCGTTCACCAAATTACGCGAAATGGTATAAATGAAAAACTTGACAGTATCGGGACGGAGCATTTGTTTATAGTCCATCAGACGGACAAATACATCTTGAGAAAGGTCTTCCGCCTCTTCCTTATTATTCACCTTATTATATATATACAGGTAAACCGAAAAATGATAACGCTCATAAGAATCAGCTATCAATTGGGGGGATGTCATCATGCAGTTTTCCATAATAAATTAGATTACGATTTATGTTTTCCGTTCGATTGAACAATGCAAAAATAACTTCTATTTCAATAAAAACAACACTTCTGAAGGGCATACAAATCTCAACTAATACGGTTAGACTAAAAACAAAGAAAGTCACTAATATATAGCGACTTAAGAATATGAGACTCACAGTATCAATTAATAATTTGAGACTATTACAGTAAAAACATCTCCATATTGGCAGGGGTGACAACCGTAAAACTACTTTCCGGATAGGCTTCTACAAACTGCTTGGGATATTTGTATTTGGCGAGAGGATTCCACTTGAACTCAAAGGTGGAGATTCTACCATCCTCTTCTTCGATATAGTCGATTTCCTTCTGCTGCTGAGTGCGCCAAAACCAGTAATTACAATAACTGCCGGAATAAGCATTCCGCTTCAAACGCTCCGAAATGATGAAGTTTTCCCATAAAGCTCCGGCTTCTTCATGGGTACGGCTCTCAAGCATAGAGAAATTAGCCAATACCGCATTGCGGATTCCGTTATCATAAAAATAAATCTTCCGGCTAACTTTCAACTCATTACGCAGGTTTCTGGCAAAAGAATTCAAACGGAAGATTACATAATTCTTCTCAAGAACATCAATATATCTGTCCACTGTCTTAGTATCCAGCCCCACCAACTGCCCTACTTCACTATATGACACCTGCGAACCAATCTGCAATGCCAATGCCTGCAACAGTTTCACCAGCTTGTCCGGTTTTCCTATCGAATCCAAAGTAAGGATATCCTTATAAAGATAACTATCTGCCAACTCTTTCAGAATCAGCTTTTCATCTCCTTGATTGGTCACAACTTCAGGATAATAACCATACACCAATCTATGAGGAATCATCCGCTTCTCTTCCAACAAGTTGGTATGCTCCACCAACTCGCCAAATGACAATGGATACATCTTATACTCCCGTTTCCTCCCCGTAAGCGGTTCATTCAGTTTGGAAGCCAATTCAAAAGACGAACTTCCGGTTGCGATGAGTTGGACCTCCTTTATCTGGTCAGTGATGAGTTTCAATTTTACTCCTACATCAGCAATGCGCTGCGCCTCATCAATAATCACATATTTCTTCTTACCAATGATTGCCCTTAAACGAGTAGAAGTAACATTGGCAAACAACTCTTGTACATCCGGTTCATCCCCATTCAACCACAATACATCTTGTGACGCTCCAAACATCTCATGCAGCAAGGTAGACTTACCTACTTGCCGAGGCCCCATGATAATGACGGCCTTTTCAGAGCCAATCATTCCCTCTATTTTCTGCCTCAATATTCGTTCTATCATAATCCTAAAGAATTTGGTCAAGGACAAAGATACAACTATCAAAAGACAAAATCCACAAATCTTATAAAATTCGCGGATTCAATTCCACAAATATTATAAAATTCATGGGAAGCAGTATGTCAGTCGGACAATGATTCGTTGTTCCCTCCTATGCTTCGGATATATTCATTCGGAGTAATTCCCGTAGCTTTCTTGAAATAACGGAAGAAAGAAGCGCGGGAACTGAAGCCACAAAGTTCGGCAAGAGCACTCAGCGTATATTTGGAATACTCTTCCGTATTGACTAAACGTTTAAACTCGGCAATGCGGTAATCGTTGATATAATCATAATAATTGCGTTCCAAGTATTGATTGAAAAGATAAGAAAGTGTATGGGCAGACGTATCAATGGCAGCAGCCAAATCGGCTATCTTCAAATCAGAATGCTTATAAAGCTTGTCTTTATGCATGATTTTTTCCAGCTTGTCCGTCAGTCGCCTGCACTCTTCCGAGCTGACCTTTACGCTTTTATACTTTTCTTCGGATACCGATTTTGTCTCCACCGCAACAGATTGTTCTTCTTTCACGACCTGTACCTGCTCAGGGGCTTGTCTTTTTCCACGCCCGAAGAAATAATAGCCTCCACCGGCCAACAGTACTGCTACAACAATCCCCCAAGCAAGCCAACCACTGAAAACAGAAGCGATTTCCACCTTCAGCAGAGTTTCCGAATCCGGTTCCCCCATACGGCGCACCTTAAACACATAAGAACCGGAAGGCAAATCATAATAGGTCACTTCCGAACGCCCTGTAATTGCTATCCAACCGTCATCCCTACCCTCCAACTGGTATTCATAGGACATAAAAGCAGGAGAAGTATAGGAAAAGTCGGAAAAACAGAAAGTGACATTTTTCTCCGAAGGCTCCAACCCGATTCTCGAAATACCACTTCCAACGGTGACCATCGGATAAGTAGACGGCTTGCCATTGATATGCACATCAGTTACCTTGACCGGATAAAAATCATGCTTCTTCTGATTCATGTGAGCAACATCCAAAGAGACCAATCCTTTAGAATTTCCAAACCAGAGATTCCCTTCCGCGTCACAAACCGGCGGGCATAGGGTAAAAATGGAACTCGGAATACCGTCTACAAAGTTATAAGGGATAAAATTGTCATTCTTGTCATAATGGAACAAACCGTCACTCGTCCCCATCCACAGCCATTTTTTACGATCTTCTATAATGAACATCCCGTCTCGCCCCTCCAAAGGAGTACCGGGATGCAAACGCCGGAAGCTGTTCATAGACAAATCGGATATGAACAGAGAGCCTTTGTCCGGAAAAAAATAAAGATTATGCCCGGAGTCCTCATAAACGACCCTGATTTTCTCCTTATGGATAAATCCCTCAGGAAATATATCCGTACGAAGCTTTTCAGAAGAAGGGTCCCAGATACATACGCCATTTTCCGTACAAATCCATCCTTTACGGGTAGAGTCAAAATAGATTTCGTAGACATTGCCTTCAGGAAGCCTGGAATTGGAACTGGTATAGTGAGCCACCTGCCTGCCGTCTTTATAACAATAAACGCCTTGAGAAGTTCCTATCCATAAATTTCCTTCCGCATCCTGCTTGATACAGAAGATATGTCCTTTTACAAAAGGTTGCTGTTCACCGTCAGGTGCAAAGTCACGTATGGTCAACCTTTCCGGATTGAAGATGTACATTCCTCCGCCGTAAGTTCCTACATAATATTCTCCTTCATAAAATAAAATACAGAATATCATGCCGGAGCGCATTTCGGGCGACTGGAAACTTTTGAAACGATTCCTTTTCTCATCAATATAGAATAAGCCGTCACGCGAACCTACCAGCTTTTCATGCCCATTGATGGCAAGGGCACGGATAGGCATGTCTCTGGAATTGAAATAAGGAGGGAAAGCATAAGTCTCAAACAAATCACTCTGATATAAAGTATAATCAAGTCCCAACTGGTAGAACCCTATCCAAATCATTCCGTTCCGGTCTACCAAAAGCGAATAAACGGAATTGGAACGCAAGCTTTCATTGTCACCCGTCTCATGCCGCATGGTACGGACCACCTTCCGCCGGTCTGTGGCTATGAAATGCACTCCATTGCCATCCGTTCCTACATACAACATATTTTTGCCGTCGCTGGAAAGGGAAGAGATGATGTTGCACCCCACCTCCACAAAATGCTCAAATTCTCCGGAACGGGTGTCAAAGGAAATAATCCCTTGGTCCATAGTACCCAGATAAATGGTAGAACCGATACGGGTGATATTGTTAAAAGCACACACATGCTTGCCGTCTTTTACATTATGATAGGCTTTCACTTTTCTGTCAGACAATCGTAACGAATACAGTCCCTTCTCGGTTGCCATCCATAGCATGCCCTGCTCATCCAATGAAAGTCCGGTTACAACATTCGAAGCAGAAAGGGCATTTTTATCCAGTAATATTTGCTCCAAGTTTCCTTTCTTGTATAAAAAGAGCCCTTTCGCACTACCGATATAGAGTGTCCCTTTTCCATCATGAAGCAAAGAGTGGACTGCACAATTTATCATATCGGGGACAATAAGTTCCAAAGCATCCAATTCTTTGTTCAAACGCCACAATCCCATGCCATTCCCCATCCACAATTGGTTATCTTCCATTTCGGCAATAACATTGACACGTTTCAATTTCTCATTGGAACCGGTTATCGGATAGTGTTTGATATGGCTTCCGTCAAAACGCTCCAAAGAATTACCCGTACCTATCCAGACAAATCCCAAAGAGTCTTTATAAATGGCATTGACCAGCAAATCAGACAGTCCGTCGGATACCGACAAGCCACGCAAGGTATATGTACTTGGATAGGCCCATGCACAGAACATCAACAAGTGAAAAAGAAAAATGTATTTTATTATGTTTTTCATTACACTGTAGTCTTTACTCTATGGTGCAAATATAACGAAAAACATCAACTGTATAGCTACCTCAAGCTTAAAAATAGAGGGAATGATATAACTATCTTCCCAAATATTCCAATCCTTTTGTAGCCTTAGCTTTGTATGTCTGTCCCTTTATTGTAATCGTACAATCGGCAGAGGCTTCATAATACCACCCATCCAGTTGATGTTCCAACAAAACATTTGCAGGTTTTTCAGATTTTATAGTAACCCGAGGAGTTTGCAGCAAAGTACCGTTTCCCAAAAACAATGTAGTTTCTTTTCCCGCCTTGTTTCCGCATAAAGCATAAACAGCTTTTGCCTTCATATCCCCCATGCCGCAAGGGTGCGACGCGTTGTCTGAGGATAAAATACAATCCTTACGACCATTCCTCTGTTCAACGCAAACTGCGACATGGCTCCCTTTGTCCTTACATTCCACCTCCGGAAAAGTGACAGACTCAATCTGTCCCGGTTCGTTTACCGAAGACGGCTCATAGATTGCCACAAACGGACGGCTCCATGCCTCTCCTGACTGTCTGGCAACAAATGTCAGGGTAGGCTGTTCCTTGATATTATAGGGCATCCCCGGAGTACGGCTATAACCTTCAGTCATGGGAGACAAAGCGGTAAAGACTTTACGGCCTTTTTCCCCTTTCATCCACAAGTTCATGGAAATATCATCTCCGTCTTTCATGTCGATAGTGAAAGAGGCCTTTACATCCTTAGCCGTCTGCACTGCTTTCTTGTTGTAGATATAAGAATAGGCATACAAATGTGCGCCGGCAAAAGAGAGTTCTTCGGTAGGCTGTAACCCCAAATCGGTACCGTCTGTACCGGTCAGTGAAAGCGTCTGCCCAAGATTGTGATAAAAATAATCATGCATTTTGTCTCCACCCTGCACTTTACGGCTACGGAATATGTCAACATAGTAACCGGTTTCCGGTCCCGTGGTGACGATGCTCGTCAGACGGGTCTGGTCGGCACAACTCTCCGGTTCGCGGAAGTAGACTTCACTATATGTAATCGGATAAAATTCTCCTTTCTTTGATACCGGTGCCGGAAAGCAAGAGTTCACACGGAAAGCATGGTTGCTCTTCATTACCGGATAGCTCGATATACCGTCTACACAAACCGTATTATGACTGGGAAACTGGGAATAATATTCCAAGTAATCCAATCCGCTATACAGATACAAGCCGATACCGGCATCGGGACCCAAAACATAGCCTTTGCCATAAAGCTCCATAGAGATTCCGTTGGCGTGCATGTGATTGCCTTCACTGCCATTCAGCGATACCATAAGGCTGTGGCGTGGATGCATCCCGTTGCGCTGCACCAACCATGACACATTCGGAGCATAGAACAACGGTGATACATAATCTTCTATCTTGCCAGCCTTAATATCAGGATTCAGCACCAATGGTTTATCGTCAAAAAAAGAATTGATGGAGACACGGGCATTCCGTTTCCCGTTCGCCTCACCCATATCCGGCTTCAAGCACTTCAACAAAGCCGTGAAATAATCCTCCTGCTCTTTCTTGCCATTGACCTGGGCATTCTCTATCATACGGATTATTGGAGAAGTATTCAAATAACCGGGATGGGTATCACCAAATCCGCACATCATCCGGTTGGGGAACAGATATTGGGGAGTAGCGGCTACTGCTTTCGGAATAACCGGCAAATCCAGAGTCAAATCATATCCCAAATTACGGTCGAACAGATTGGTGAAGTTGGCATAGTCATTAAGTACAACACCACTGTAACCGGGACACTCCGCCCAAATACCGGTATTTGAGTCATAGCCATAATCCGCCAGTTTCTTCAGGCTCCATTGACGGATACTGGAACGGTTGAGCACATAATCAATGTAGTACTCACGCCCCTTACCGTCGGCATAACATCTATTATCTTCCAAAATCATGCCAATGTCCATGACATAACGCGCCTGCATCAGGTTCCAGTTGTTATGAGGCACTCCGTTTGCTATGATATTCTCTGCCCATTTCTTGAAAGCTCCGGCATAGATTTCCAGTTTATCGGCATAATTGCTATGTAAATAGCCGTAAAGAAAATCATAAAGAGGAACTATATCTTTAAGAATATCTTCGTGGATTACCTCGAAAGAAGTCATGCCCACCAAAGTTTGCTGGTGCCCATGATTCAGGTCAACGGGGACATTCCGATAATAGATGCCCTGCATGTAGGTATCAAAAACTCCGGCTGCCAATTTTGCATATTTCTCATCATCCGTCAGCCAGTAAAGGAAAGCTGCATCACGGGCAATGCCCATAATTTCACGGTTCAGGCTTTCTATGTTACGACCGGTTTTGGAAGGGTGCACACTTTCCATGGGGCGTCCCGGCAAAGAGTTGTTGCAAAACGTAACATTGCCACCGGCGTCATCGTAAGGAACGACATCTTCCAACTTCGGACGACTGTGTGTAGCAAAGGTCCCTCGTGTCCCCGTATAGCGTACGGTTGGAACTGGAGCTTTTTCTCCACCGGCATAATCAAAGGTTTCACCTTTTACATATACATCCGTGGCATGCGATTCCCAATACATGGCAAGTCGCGAAAGCAACCATTCCGGCTGTGCTTCTGTCAACCGGACATAAACATCCGTCTTGCTTTTCAGCTTTCCGAACACTTCTTCCGCCCACGGTTCATTACTTATCAACTTCAAAGTAGTCTCTTTTCCACCGGCATCAGTCAGATAACGCGGATGCCCTTGGGGAAGATTCATAGACAGAGTGTTGAGCTGTGCCTGCAATAATACAGAAAAGAAAATTGCCATTAATAAAAGAATCTTTTTCATAGTATCTATCTTTTTTCCTTTTAATACGTACAATCTCCTCTTTACACTCAACCAATAAGTGTGTTTTTTCCAATTAATAAGAATATATCTAAAAAGGAAACAGCAACGGCAACACAAATACCATCACCACTCCCATAATAATCTGCAACGGGAGCCCCACTTTTATATAATCCATGAATGTATATTGTCCTGCCGGCATCACCAGTGCATTGGGCGGTGTAGAGAACGGAGAAGCGAAACACATGCTTGCCGCAACCGTCACGGCAAACAAGAACGGAACGGGACTTACTCCAATCTGAATCGCACTTTGAAGAGCAATAGGGGCCATCAGCACTGCCGTCACCGTATTGCTGATGAACATGGTCATCAATGAAGTGGTGAAATAGATACCTGCCATCAACACAATAGGACCATAACTGCCCAATCCGCTCACAAGACTGTTGGATATATATTCCGAGGCACCGGTTTTTTCGAGTGCAAGAGACATGGGGAGCATGGCTGCAAAGAGCACAATCGTTTCCCAGTTTATCGTTTTATAGGCGGCTTCCACATTCCTGAAACATCCCGTCAGCACCATCAGCAAGCCGGCAATCATCACCGCTGTCACCGGGGCCACGGGAATAAAGTCGAAGACCATCATGGCAACCATCAGCACCATGATAGCGGCAGCTATGGGCGCTTTATAATCCAGCGTCACTTTGGCGGCTTCTGCCAAAGGCTGCCCCAATACCACCCAATCGGAATCTTCCCTGCTTATCCGTGCGATGTCCTGCCACGCACCCTGCACCAGCAAAACATCGCCACTATGCATACGCTCACGTCCCAATTCACGTAATATATATTCCTTCTTACGACGGATGCCCAATACATTTACATTAAATTTATCACGGAACCCTGCTTCCTTCACCGTCCGGTTCACAATATTGGAAGAGGGCATCAACACGATTTCGGCGATTCCGATGTCATAAAAGTCAAGGGACTTGTCGGCTTTGGAGGCTTCTTCAGTGGTATGCCCGTCGAGCATTTCCATTAAAAAGTCTTCAGCAAAACGATTTACGTTCGACACCTCTCCCGTAATGTAAAGCACGTCGCCCACCCAAATGGTCGTATCGGGCGATGCCAATTTCTGGGTAATGGTTTTCAGGAATCTATGTTGGGAAGAGTCTACACGCCGTACTTCAATGATATTCAGACCATACTTGCGGCGTACATCCAGGTCTATGATGGTTTTTCCTATCAGACGGGAGTCATTGACAGCCCTCAAACGGAACAGATTGCTGGAAAGTCCGTACTCCTGTACCAGTTGGTCCAATGATTTGCCCGACAATGTTCCGTCATTCTTTTTACCTTTCTTGGAGAGAAACCATTTGGTCAGAGGCATTAAAACCAAAGTTCCCACTATCACGCACACAATGCCCACCGGCAAAAAGGAGAAGAAAGACAGCGGTTCAAAGCCCGCTCCCGTCAATGTATTCTGAATGACCAAGTTAGGAGGCGTACCGATAAGTGTCATCATACCGCCCATGCTGCTGGCAAAAGCCAAAGGCATCAATAGACGGCTAGGATTCATTCCGGCACTCAGTGCCAAGCTCACCACGATAGGCAGCATCAAAGCCACCGTTCCCGTATTGCTCACAAAAGCACCAATGGCAGAGGTAACCAGCATAACCAGCAAGAAGAGTTTCAGCTCGCTTTTGCCTGCCAGCTTTAAAATGCGCGAACTTATCATTTTAGCCAGCCCGGTCTGAAAAATGGCGCCGCCCACAACGAACAAGCCCACCATCATAATCACCACCGAGTTGGAGAAGCCGGAAAGGGCCTCTTCAGGAGTAAGAATCTGAAATATCAATAAACCAATCAGCGCACAAAGCGCCACAATGTCCGAACGGACTTTGCCTGCTACAAAAAAGGCAGCGGAGAGAACAAGGATAATAAGGGTAATCAGCATAAATATGTATATTAAGAATGCACAAATATACTTATTTACGCATGATCACACAACCCCTTACTACCTCAAATTACTGATTCAGAACTCGAATTTTTCCAACTTCATGGCAGCCAGCCCCTGGATTTTGGGCACCAGGGCCACAAAATGGTCTGCTTTTTCATGGGCAGACAATGACTCTGCATCTTTCCATGTTTCACAAATCATAAGAACATCGCTGCGAGTGGCGCTCTCAAACACATCATAAGCAATGCATCCATTGTCCTTCAAGGAATATGCAACCAGTTCTTTGGCAGATTCCAATACTGCGGCACGGTTCTCCGCACTTACCTGAATAAAAACATTTAATCTAATCATACTTGTATAAATTTTAAG
>NZ_JBCNZM010000020.1:0-4868 GCF_040227615.1 Bacteroides sp. RTP31139st1_H2_RTP31139_211217
CATCCACCATATTATATTGCCCCTTGTCGGTAGCCGCCATCAGCTTCCCCTTGGCAGAAGGAACATTCGTCACTTTCAGCGTCAGAACACTCTGCGCCGACACACCCACTACAAACATACTAAAAAGAACGATTACCATACCTTTATAACCCATTGTTTTCATAATCACACTTCATTTTAAAGTTACACACATATTAATAAAAACACTTTTTAGGTTCGAACTCCAATGCAAATATAATTAGTTTATTTTATAAACCAAACTATTATATAAATTATTTTATTTATTTCTTTGCATCCTCCTTTACTGTAGGTTATTCCAATCATTCCCAAGCAGTAGTTCCGAAAACAGCAAAAAGTAATTCCTGCCTTACTAACTGTTAATCGTCCGATAACCGTTTTATTATCGTCCGACATATGTCTAATTATCGTCCGACAGTTGTTGGACGATAATTCAACAACTGTCGGACGATTAATAGTTAGCAACAGAAATACTAAGCGTTTGAAAAGAAAGGAAGAGAATCCTTGCAGAAAACCAATAGTCCCACACCTATCCACATATCCTATCTTTTGATAAACAGTCCGCCCCTTTTCAATCCCCCGAAACCAAGCTTTCATAGGCCATTTCGGTTATTTCGGCACTTCTACAACACATTTTCTCCGAAAAGTTTTTGTAATCTCCAAGTAAATCGTATTTTTGTGTACAATTTTGGTGTAGTGATGACAGACGAAGAAAAGAAGCTATTAAGTACCTTTGAAGCCAGACTGCGGCATTTAATCTATCTGCACGATGAATTAAAACGCGAAAATGCTGAGCTAAAGCAACTTCTTGAAGCCAAAGAGGAGGAATACGGGAAGGTACAAGCTGAATACCGGGAACTGGAACTTAACTACACGAACCTAAACACAGCTACGACAATCAGCCTTAACGGCAGTGACGTGAAAGAGACGAAACTGCGATTGTCCAAATTAGTGCGTGAAGTCGATAAATGCATCGCTTTGTTGAATGAATAAAGAGAAGAGGATGTATGAACGATAAGATAAAGATAAACCTGCAGATGGCAGGAGCCTCCTACCCTCTCACAATCAACCGTGAGGACGAGGAAATGGTAAGAGAAGCCGCCAAGCAGGTAGATATCAGGCTCAATGCGTATCGGGAGCATTATCAGAATGTGTCTCTAGAGAGAATTATAGCCATGGTGGCCTATCAGTTCGCTTTAGAAAACCTTCAGTTGAAGGACCGTAATGATACTGAACCCTATACCGCTAAAATAAAGGAACTGACAGAGGTATTGGAGACTTATTTCAAGGAACAATAAGCTACAATCCCTCCGTCGGGTCGGTAAAAGAGAGAAATTCGCGCACTGTACAAAAGTTTGCCCTTCATCAAAGCAAGCTTTTATGCAGTGCTTTTTTATTTATACACTAAAAACAAATTAATAAAATGACAGTAGTTACAATAGTATTATCCATTGCCTGCTTCATTGTCGGAGGGTTTGCCTCGTACTTGTTCTTCAAGCACGGGCTGAAAAACAAATACGACGGTATCCTGAGAGATGCGGAAGCGGAAGCGGAAGTGATTAAGAAGAATAAGTTGCTGGAAGTAAAGGAAAAATTCCTGAACAAGAAGGCGGACTTGGAAAAAGAAGTGGCCCAACGTAACCAAAAGATACAGCAGGCAGAAAACAAGCTGAAACAACGTGAATTGGTACTGAACCAACGCCAGGAAGAAATCCAGCGCAAGAAGATGGAAGCAGAAGCCGTGAAAGAAAATCTGGAAGCCCAGCTGTCCATCGTAGACAAGAAGAAAGAAGAACTGGAGCACATGCAGCGCCAGGAAATAGAAAAACTGGAAGCTATCTCCGGACTTTCTGCCGAAGAAGCCAAAGAGCGCATGGTAGAATCCCTAAAGGAAGAAGCCAAAACGCAGGCCCAGTCCTACATTAACGACATCATGGACGACGCCAAACTGACAGCAAGCAAAGAGGCCAAGCGCATCGTGATACAGAGCATCCAGCGCGTGGCTACGGAAACAGCCATTGAAAACTCAGTAACCGTATTCCACATCGAATCAGATGAAATAAAGGGACGTATCATCGGTCGCGAAGGCCGCAACATCCGCGCCCTGGAAGCTGCCACCGGTGTGGAAATTGTGGTAGACGATACTCCGGAAGCTATCGTATTGTCAGCTTTCGACCCGGTTCGCCGTGAGATTGCACGTCTGGCATTGCACCAGTTGGTAACAGACGGACGTATCCACCCGGCACGTATCGAAGAGGTAGTTGCCAAAGTACGCAAGCAGGTAGAAGAGGAAATCATCGAAACCGGTAAACGCACTACTATCGACCTGGGCATCCACGGTCTGCATCCGGAACTTATCCGCATTATCGGTAAGATGAAATACCGTTCTTCATACGGCCAGAACCTTTTGCAGCATGCACGCGAGACAGCCAATCTTTGCGCTGTGATGGCATCAGAGCTGGGACTCAACCCGAAGAAAGCAAAACGTGCCGGACTGCTGCATGATATAGGTAAAGTACCCGATGAGGAACCGGAATTGCCGCATGCACTCTATGGTATGAAGCTGGCAGAAAAGTTCAAGGAAAAGCCGGACATCTGCAACGCCATCGGTGCCCACCACGACGAAGTGGAAATGACCAGCCTGCTGGCCCCCATCGTACAAGTATGCGATGCCATTTCAGGAGCACGCCCGGGAGCACGCCGCGAAATTGTAGAAGCATACATCAAGCGCCTGAACGACCTTGAGCAACTGGCCATGTCCTATCCGGGAGTGACAAAGACATATGCCATCCAGGCAGGCCGTGAGTTGCGTGTCATTGTCGGTGCAGACAAGATTGACGACAAACAGACGGAGAACCTTTCCGGTGAAATCGCCAAGAAGATTCAGGACGAAATGACTTATCCGGGTCAAGTGAAGATTACCGTTATCCGTGAGACACGTGCGGTGAGCTACGCAAAGTAACATCAGAAAAGAAAATAAATGCAGAAAAGGGTGAATTCGTATTCACCCTTTTCTTATTTTTGCACCACAACCATAACTTTACAAAATGAAAGATTATCAGTTTGAAGTTTGTGCCAACTCCGTAGAGAGTTGTATTGCCGCACAAGCCGGCGGAGCAGACCGGGTGGAACTATGCGCAGGCATCCCCGAGGGAGGGACAACCCCCTCATACGGCGATATCCTCATCGCACGGGAAGTATTGCAGCAGACCAAATTGCATATCATTGTCCGTCCCCGTGGAGGAGACTTCCTTTACTCCTCCACCGAACAGCGCATCATGCTGAAAGACATAGAGAATGCCCGCCGCCTAGGCGCTGACGGAGTCGTGTTCGGTTGCCTGACGGCAGAAGGAGATGTAGACATTCCATTGATGGAGCAGCTTATGAAAGCCTCACAAGGGATGTCCGTCACCTTCCACCGTGCTTTCGATGTATGCAGAAATCTACGAAAAGCGATAGAAGATATTATCGAATTAGGATGCAACCGCATCCTAACTTCCGGACAGCAACCTACAGCAGAGCGAGGCATTCCCCTTCTGAAAGAGCTCCAACAACAAGCATCAGACCGAATCATTCTATTGGCAGGCTGTGGGGTGAATGAAGCCAACATAGCCCACATTGCCCGAGAAACCGGCATCCGCGAATTTCATTTCTCCGCCAGGGAAAATATCGAGAGCTCCATGCTCTATCATAATTCCGCCGTCTCTATGGGAGGAACGGTACATATTGATGAATATACACATACCGTCACTACTGCGGAGCGGGTAAAGCGTACAATCGGAGCATTATTAAAAGCCTCTCCCCTAGCCCCTCCCCCGTAGGGAGGGGGACAGAGATAGTCCTACAAAATACAAACAAGAGCAACTTCAAAACTCCCCTCCCTACGGGGGAGGGGTCGGGGGAGAGACCTATAAAAAAAGGATGTACCTTTCGGTACATCCTTTTTTATATCATAGGATAAATATTATTTCTTCACCGGAGAAGAGTATCTTGCATTCAGACCATCCAGAATCTCACGGGTGATGTTATAGACACTGTCTGCATAGAGCAGGTTGTCAAAACCCGTATTGCTGATAATCATGCTGTAACCTTTTGTCTTATTGTACTCCTTCAGGAAAGCATTGATAGAATCACGCAGTTGCAGGCTGTTCTTTTCATTCTCACTCATCAGCTCAGACTGCAGCTTGTTGCTCAGGTTCTGCAAATCCTGCTCCAACTTTGCAATGCGGTTGTATTCCTGCTGCGCTCTCTCCTGAGAAAGATAAGCGTTGTTCTGATACTTTGTCTGGAATTCCTGCTTCTGCTTCTCCAGTTCGCTGGCTTTCTGGTTCAATGTCAGACGGACATTCTCGCCCTTCTTCACCATAGCCTCATTCAAGTCTATGCAATAGTTGTATTTTGCCAAAAGCGTATCTATTTCAACATAAGCAATTTTCATTTCCGATAATCCGCCGGCTTGTGCAGGAGCGCTTGTTGTCTGTTTATCAGTATTGCCGGCACATTGAGCAAATAAAACGATCAGTGCGAGAGCTGCCAGACCGTTCATGAGGTAGTTTAATCTCTTCATAATTGATAAATATTGTTTTTTAAAATTAGTTCATACTATCGTTTAAGGCTTTTTCCAATTCATCAATGGAAAAACGGGACTTGCGTTGCGCTTCCCTATCCTGCGACTGCACGCAACCGATACCTCTATCGCGCATTGCCTTATTGCCACTGACATGCCCGTTAGGGAATCTCCCGCCTTTCACAAAAAAGACCTTCACACCCAATAAAACAATGCAAATAGCAACTATTAACAGAGTTATCAATATTGTATCAAGCATTTCCATTAATTTTGTTACATGAAA
>NZ_JBCNZM010000020.1:4878-6360 GCF_040227615.1 Bacteroides sp. RTP31139st1_H2_RTP31139_211217
GTGCAAATATAGGGCTTTGGTTGGACTAACTCGCCTTTTTTACTCTAAAAAAAGAGAAAGGGGAATAAAATAGTCAATCAATTTAACCATATTTAGCAATAAGTGGTTAATTTAATGGAGAATTGATATTTGACAATTGATAATGAAGGCTGCATAAACACATGTAAGGCAGCCGCTAATTCAGATAATTATGGAAAAAAAAGACTTGAAACCGGCTGGTGTATTTCACTATTTTGAGGAAATCTGCCAAGTGCCGCGCCCTTCGAAGAAGGAAGAGAAAATCATTGCTTACTTAAAAGCATTCGGAGAAAAACATAAGTTGGAAACGAAGGTGGACGAAGCCGGAAACGTTCTGATAAAGAAACCCGCTACTCCGGGTATGGAAAACCGCAAGACTGTCGTACTTCAATCGCACATCGACATGGTATGTGAAAAGAACAACGACGTGAAGCACGACTTCCTGACCGACCCTATCGAAACCGAAATTGACGGTGAATGGCTGAAAGCCAAAGGTACAACCTTGGGAGCCGACAACGGCATCGGTGTAGCCACCGAACTGGCTATCCTTGCCGACGACAGCATCGAGCACGGTCCTATCGAATGCCTCTTCACCGTGGACGAGGAGACCGGACTGACCGGTGCCTTCGCCCTGAAAGAAGGCTTCATGAACGGAGACATTCTGCTGAACCTCGATTCCGAGGATGAAGGCGAGCTCTTCATCGGCTGTGCAGGAGGTATAGATTCCGTTGCCGAATTCACTTACCGGGAAGTGGACGTACCGGCAGGATATTTCTGCTGCAAAGTGCAGGTAAAGGGGCTGAAAGGCGGACACTCCGGCGGCGACATACACCTGGGGCGCGGCAATGCCAACAAGCTGCTGAACCGCTTCCTGAGCCAGGCATCCCAGAAGTACGACATGTACCTTTGCGAAATAGACGGTGGTAACCTGCGCAACGCCATTGCCCGCGAAGCACACGCGGTAATTGCCATACCCGATGCCGACAAGCATGCTCTGCGCACAGACTTGAATGTCTTTGCCGCCGAAGTGGAGGCAGAATATGCCGTCGTTGACCCGGACCTCCAATTCGTGCTCGAATCGGAAGCAGCCCGTCCCAAAGCCATTGACAAAGATACCGCCAAGCGATTGTTGCAAACCATCTATGCCGCACCTCACGGTGTGTATGCCATGAGCCAAGACATTCCGGGACTGGTGGAAACCTCCACCAATCTGGCCTCCGTAAAGATGAAATCCGGCCATATCATCCGTATCGAGACCAGCCAGCGCAGCTCTACCGCCTCCTCCAAACAAGACATTGCCAATATGGTGCGTACTGTATTCGAAATGGGTGGAGCAGCCGTATCTTTCGGCGACGGATATCCGGGCTGGAAGCCCAACCCGCATTCAGAAATCCTGGAAGTGGCTGTTGAGTCCTACAAACGTTTGTTCGGTGTAGATGCCAAGGTAAAAGCTATCCATGCAGG
>NZ_JBCNZM010000020.1:6370-25564 GCF_040227615.1 Bacteroides sp. RTP31139st1_H2_RTP31139_211217
GGTTTGGAATGCGGACTGTTCCTTGACAAATACCCGGCACTGGACATGATTTCCTTCGGACCTACCCTGCAGGGTGTGCACTCTCCCGACGAACGGATGCTGATTCCTACTGTACAGAAGTTCTGGGACCATCTGCTGGATATACTGAAGCACATACCAGCGAAATAGATATCCTTCGTTTCCCTAAAAGGGGAACGGAAATAGTTTGTATGAACGTTATCCATAAGATAGGAGTTATACTCTTCCTTCTCTGCCCGTACATCAGTCTGTACGGGCAAGAAGGAAAAGATACCCTCACGTTTCGGATAGTAAGCTACAATGTAGAAAACCTATTCGACTTCCGACATGACACACTAAAGAATGACTACGAGTTCCTGCCGGATGCCACCCGGCATTGGAATTACTCTAAATACAGAAAGAAACTGGATAATATAGCCCGCGTCATCATCGCCACCGGAGGATGGACGCCGCCTGCCCTTGTTGCCTTGTGTGAGGTGGAGAATGACAGTGTGATGCGCGACCTTACCCGCTACTCTGCCTTGCGCGAAGCAGACTACCGGTATGTGATGACACAATCTCCCGACGAACGCGGCATCGACGTAGCGCTGTTGTATCAACGTAATCTTTTCAAACTGCTTTCCTATCAGAGCTTCCCCGTAGAAAAGCCCCGGAAGAATAGCCGTCCCACACGGGACATTCTTCACGTCAGCGGATTGTTGCTGAACCGGGATACGCTTGATGTACTGGTAGCTCACTTCCCATCCCGTTCGGGAGGGGCAAGAGAGTCTGAACCTTACCGGCTACTGGCTGCCCGAAAGGTGAAGCATGCCATAGACAGCCTATACACGATACGCCGACATCCGCAAATTGTCCTTTTAGGGGATTTCAACGATTATCCGGAGAATAAATCGATAAAGGAGGTGTTGGAGGCAGCAGCACCGTCAACATTGCAAGACTCTCTACGTCCACAAAAACTTTACCATCTACTGGCAGGAAAAGCCAAAACACGCAAGCACTTCGGCAGCTACAAGTATCAAGGAGAATGGGGACTACTGGACCACATCATCGTATCGGGTACGTTGCTGCAAGAACACGCACCGCTATATACAGAGGAAGCGAAGGCAGACGTATTCTGCCTGCCCTTCCTACTGACAAGAGACAAGAAATACGGAGGGCAGCAACCCTTCCGCACCTACTACGGGATGAAGTATCAAGGAGGATACAGCGACCACTTGCCTGTATATGCGGAGTTCCGGTTGATATATTAGTCGGAATACTGATACAGTTTCAAGTCAAACTTCTGTACCATCACCAGCAAGTGGTCGAAGATGTCGGACTGAATGCGCTCGTACTCTTTCCATACCTTGTTGCGAGAGAAGAAATATACCTGGATGGGTACCCCATACGTCGTGGGTTCCTTCTGGCTGATAATCAAGTCCATCTCCTGGTTCACCACCGGCAGGCTGCACAAATAGCGTTCGATGTAGATACGGTAGAGCTGCGCATTGGTTGGCACCTCTTCTTCTGCTGGCTGATAGTCGGCCATCAAGGGGACTTCCTTGCGGATATTATCCAGCATTTCCGGAGTGCAGAACTTCAGGGTAGTCATATCCAGAAAGATATTCTTGTTTACCCGTCGCCCGCCACTTTCCTGCATGCCGCGCCAGTTCTGAAAAGAGTTGTTCACCAGGGTATACGGTGGTACGGTCGAGATGGTTTCGTCCCAGTTGCGTATCTTGACCGTGTTCAGCGTAATCTCCTCTACAACTCCATTGGCAACGCCACCCGGCAGCGCTATCCAGTCCCCTATCCGCAACATGTCGTTGGCAGAGAGCTGCACGCCGGCCACAAACCCCAGAATGCTGTCCTTAAATACCAGCATCAGTACAGCTGCAGATGCGCCCAGACCGGCAAACAAGGTCATAGGGGACTTGCCTATCAACACTGAAACCACTATGATACCTCCGATAAAAAACAGCAGCACTTGCAATACCTGCACGAAGCCTTTCAGCGGACGGTTCTTCTGCTTGTCCTTCATGTTATAAACATCGAGCAGTACCAGCAACAAGCCGTTAATAGTAAGCAGCACCGCCACAATGATATAGACAGCACACACCTTTTGTGAGAACTCAAGCATCTCCTTTCCACGCACAAAGGCCATGGGCAGCAGGTAGTAGATGAGGATTCCCGGCAGAATATGTATCAAATGGTGTATCACCCTGCGTTTCATCAGCAACGTATTCCACTGATGGGGAGAGCGTCGGGTATAATGCTTCATACCGCCAACGAAGATTGCCTGGCACAAATAGTCCAGCCCTATCGAAAGCCCCACCATCAGCAGTGCAATAATCGTCTCGTCAAACATATCGGCAAACTTCGGGTCTATCCCCCAACCTATCAAGATTTTATTCATCCATCCTCCTAAACTCATCATAAGCTCTCTTTTTTTTGAAATATCTTGTTTGTATAACAATCCAAAGATAAAGATGTTTTCAGAGAACGGCAAGCATATACCCTTTTTTCATCAACGACTCAATCCTCACGCTCGGGTCGTTTTTTAGCGACCGCCGCAGATAGGACATCTGTACATTCAAGGCAAGGGAGTTGGCATACGAGGCAGTGCCCCACACAGCATCCAGCAACGTATCGCGACTGACAGTCTTATTCACATTCAGCGCAAGCAAGCGAAGGATATCGGCTTGACGGGAAGTAATCAGCACCTTACTATTTCCCGTACGAATCTCGTTCGTACTGTAATTGAATACGGAATGGCCGAAAGCATACATCTCATCCTCTGCCACGCCGGACAACTGCGAAGTGAAACGCTCGCGGATACGCGCCGTAAGCTCTTCCGGATAGAAAGGTTTGGCAAGATAATCGTTCGCCTTCAGTTGGAATCCTTGCAGGCGGTCAGCCTTGTCGCTGCGGTCGGAAAGAAAAAAGATGAGGACATGCTTGTCCGCCTCCCGGATTCGTTTTGCCACTTCAAAGCCATTGAGCCCGGGCATATTGATGTCAAGCAAGACAAGGTCCGGTTTGACAAGAGGAAACTGGTCGAGGGCGATAAGACCATTTCCGGCATAGGTCACTTCATAACCCTCTTTCTCCAGGAAGCGTTTCAGAAGCATGGAATACTTCAGGTCATCGTCAGCAAAAAGAATTTTCAGTGGTTTCATGAGTTGCTATTTATATTCTCGATATCCATCTGTGCAGATTATTGTGGAATGGTTATTTCCACCGTCGTCCCCCTCCCAATCTGACTGGTCAGAAAGACGGTTCCCCTATGAGCCTCAACCAACAACTTGACATAACTCAACCCCAAACCGATGCCCGGCAAGGAACGGTCAGGCAAGTTGCTGCTACGGTAAAACTTATCGAATACCCGTCCCTGCTCGGAAACAGGGATACCAATGCCGTCATCGGAAACTTTCAATGTGAGCTCGTGGCCATGCAGGCGGCATTCTACCCGGATACTGACGGAGCTTCCCGAATATTTCACGGCATTTTCCATCAGATTACTGATGATATTTGCCATGTGCACGGGGTCGGCCGTAACCAGCAGGTTGTCCGTGAAATGTGTCTCGAAAGATACTTGTTTTCCTCCAGGAGCATGCTGCAGGCGTATCAACTTCTCCACAACCGGTTTCAAATCGAAAGTACTGAGGGAAAGTTGTGTCTGCTCATCGTCAGCACGGGTCATGTCGCGCAGCTTCCGGAGGTAGGCGGAAAGGTTGTCCAGCTCGGAAACGGAATCACGCACCACTTCATCCATGGCCTGCTCGTCGGTACGCATTGTTTTGTCATTGAGAAAAGAGACGCACATCTTCAAGGCCTGCACGGGACGTTTCAACTCGTGTATCATGGTGTTGACAAAGCTTTTCCGCAACTCGTCCACACGGTGCTGCTTCAAAATGGTCTTTATCTGGAACAGCAGACAGACAGACAGCAGAAGAATCAATACCAAGCTGCCCAGAAGTTGCCAGCCCATACGGAGCAAAAGAGTATGCGGCATCACCTGCACATCCACTTGTACCAACTCCCGCTTCAGCGGATTGTAAGGATAAACCAGACGGATGACCGGATGCAAATCACTCCCCAGCCGTTCTACGGTTTCCACCCATTGATAGAGGCTGTCGCGCGGCGTGACTAGTCCGGTAGTGAAAGACATGCCGTCCAGTTTAGTCGCCAGCACCGAATCGAAGCGCTGCAACGTAAAAGGGACATCTATCTGCAACTGATAAGCAACTATCGCCTCGCTGAAGCTCATGTTGAAAAGCAGCTTGTCTTCGCCATGTATCACAATCTTGTCCTTATAGACAATACTATCCTTCATTGCCGTGGATAGAACGGATTTATCTGCCATGGCCCCCACCACAAACGTACGCGTATAGCGCTCTTTGAGCTTGTTGGTCAATGAATCCCTATCCGTATGCATGTCCACATTGGTGTTGAAAAAGGATATATTAGGCTTGTTGAACACTTTCTTCGGCTGTTCACGCCGGATAGAGTCGTTCACTGCCACGGCATCCATGACAAGGCGGTGTATCTCTTCTTCATATTCCTCATTCTTATACTGATACTGGTTCCACAACCAATATCCCTGCCCTGCTACAAGTAGCAGCATGGATATCAGTGACAATGCCCATACTATTCTGATTCGTTTTTCCATCTCAGAGTCTGTTCTTCTTTTATACTATACAAAGGTAAGGGTTTCCTCCAATCAGAGGTACGCGCGAGGCGGCTATTCTCATTTGAGTAACATTTCAGTAATAACTTTCTCACTCCGGAAAGACAAATTCCGCATAGATTTGCGACGACAGGACACATGACACGTCCTCGAAACAGTAATTCCTAACAACGAAAAAGTATGAAAAAGCAGATTCTACTCACCGCCATGCTGTTGATAACCACCACAACCGCCTGCGCACAGTTTAACATCAAAATCGGCTCCGGCAAGACGTTCAGAAAAGATACCATAGACCAGACTGTACTCATGGTGCAGTATGAAGTGGACGGCTGTACGGACACACTGTCGGAAGAGCGTTTCCAGGAAACCATGATGTTGGAAATCGGCAAGAAATGCTCCAAGTTCTACAGTTACACAAAGTATGTGGGCGACTCGGTATTTGCTGCCGACATTGCCAATAACGCCTCGCAAGAAACGATGATTGAACACGCCAAACAGTTCGGAAAAAGCAAGCTGAACGAACAGACCTACAAGAGATACCCCGTAGGCAAAGTGACCACACTGGATGAAATTGCCGGAGACATCAACAGACTCCGGTGCGAGGAACCGGAAGAGTGCCCACAGTGGACGCTGCAGACAGACACGGCAACCATCCTCTCGTATCTCTGCCAAAAAGCAGAATGCGTGTTTAAGGGACGCAGATGGATTGTCTGGTACAGTCCGGAGATTTCCTCCAGCGAAGGGCCGTGGAAGCTGTTCGGACTGCCCGGACTGATACTGAAAGCAGAAGACAACAGGGGGCATTATCTCTTTACCTGCACCGGTATGGAGCAATGCCATTCCTACCGACCTATCCTCTTCAACGGAAAAGATTATGAACCCGTAAACCGCAAGGCGTACAACAAAATCCACGAAAGATACTATGCCGACCCGGTAGGATTCATTATGGGCAACACGCCTAACGTACGTATCACCATACGCGACAACCAGGGCAATGAAGCCAGGAAGCCGAAGAATATAGCCCACAATCCGCTGGAACTTGACTGATTCATCCCATCGAACTCCAATGGATATACACTTCAAGAAACTCTTGCTGCCAATCCTTGCCTTGTTTGCAATGACAGCGCATGCACAGTCTCTCAGTGGCTTGGTAACGGACGAAGAAACCGGACAACCGCTGGAAGCCGTAATGATTAGTGTGCTGCGAAACGGCACCATGATAGATTACGCCCTGACCGATGCCCGGGGGAGATATTCCCTGCCATGGAAATACAACGGCAACCTGCAAGTCAGCGTATCACTGCTGGGCTATAGACGGGAAATACGCAACATATCGGCAGCAGGAACACTCCATATTCGTCTGCATCCCGAAGCCATTGCACTAAAAGAAGTCCAAATACGTCCCGGCCGCATTCATGGCAGGAAAGATACCGTAAGGTATAATCTGGCAGAGTTTGCCTCTTCCAAGGACGTACACATCAAGGATGTTCTGAAAAAGCTCCCCGGTGTGGATATTGACGACAACGGGCAGGTGAAATATAAAGGTAAAGCCATCGACCACTATTTTGTGGAGGGTATGGACGTGACGGGTGGACGCTACAGCCAAATCAACAACAACCTCAGTGCCAAAGCCGTAAAATCGGCAGAAATTATGGAGAACTACCAATCGGTCAAGGCATTGAAAGGAAAACTCAGTTCGGATGAAATAGCCCTGAACCTGAAACTCGACCCACAGGCACGCGACCAATGGATTGTCAACGGTACCCTGGGTGCAGGCTGGAGCGATGGAACACAAGAAACGACCGGAACGGCACAAACGAAGAGGGACAAAGGAACGCTTCTTTGGGAAAACGCCGCCAATGCCCTCCAACTGGGTAAAGGCAAGCAAAGCATCTACGGCTACAAGAGCAACAACAACGGTACCGACCTTAGCCGTGAGCAACATATACTGACAAACAACACATCCCAACAGATTCCCCTGCACGGTTTTCTGGTACAACCGGGCATCAGCGCTCCCCTCGACAAGCAACGGCTGCTCTTCAACGAAACCCATACACTGAACGCCAACCGCATGTATAAATGGAACGACGAACGTTCCCTGCGCCTGCAAGCCGGATATACCCATAACCGGATTACCCAGCAACGGGGCAACTCGCAAGTCTACTACCAGCCCGATGACACCATACGCATGGATGAAGCCTACCACTACTGCCTGCAGAACGATGCCGCCCATATGGAAATGCACTATGAGGATAACAAGACCATCCACTATCTGTCGAACCGCTTCCTGGCAGAAAGTGAAACGAACCGCGGCACCTCCCACGAGTTGCAGCAAACGATGCGCACCTCCCAGTTTACGGCAAAGAATTTCTTCAGCCTTATCCGCAATGGAGAGAAAAGCACATGGAAGTTCAATTCTGCCACACAGTATGCCTATCTACCCTCCTCCTTGTCACTACACGACGGGAAAGACAAATTCATCCAGCACAGCCTTTACAACGACAATAAGGCCAGCCACCTAAGAAAACACAACGGTTTCACCCGGCAATACACCGCCGGTATAAAGGGCGAATGGGCATCGGTAAAGTACCATTCCACCCGAATGGAAACATTTGGCGCATCCAGTTTTTCTCCCTACCTCTCCTCCTACTTCCAATTGGAGCAAGGCAAGTGGCAGGGAAGTCTGTCACTCCCTCTCAGCTATAAGCGCTACTTCTCGCAACAGCGTTCTTTTCTCTTTTTCAATCCGTCACTCTATCTGCGCTATCAGCCGGACTACCATTGGAAAATTTCCCTCTACGGCAGTTTACACCGCTCAGCAGGAGATGTCACAGACCTCTGCCCTTTTACCTATCGGACAGACTACCGTACCTGGAAAAACACTGACGGCCTCTTCCCCGTCAGTATACGCCAACAATACAACCTTTATGGAGAATACAAGAATACCGTGCAGGAATTTTTCGCCACCGCCACTTTGTCCTACCGGCATGTACACTACAACACCTTGAATGAACAGAGTATCTCTGAAAACCGCATTGTCCACACCCTTCGCCTACATTCCAACAGTACACAAAGTTGGTTCCTGCTCAGCACTCTCTCCAAGGGATTTTTCGACTGGAATCTGAAAACCTCACTTGACTTACAACTGAGCCGCAATACCGGCTGGCAGTTGACACAGGTTTCAGATACAGACGCCCTCACTCCACAAACGGAAACAGCCGGAAACGGCCCGCCTCAAAAATACCGTTATGACTATCTTAAGATGGAACCCAAACTGATATGGTCGCCCGCCGAAGCTTTCGAAGCCGAATATCATGCCACAATCAGCTATGGCGGCAGTAAAATAGGGAACGACGCGCACCTTGCTCCTCTACTGGACTTCGTACAGCGTATGCACCTCACATTCAGCATCGGGCACGTCGACCTCTGCCTTTCCGGAGAACATTACCGGAACGATTTAAACAGCGATACGCATCTCAACACACTGTTTGTAGACGCATCACTCATTTATAAGACAAGGAAATGGAGAGTGGAAGCCAGCCTCAGCAATCTGTTCAACAAGAAAGAGTATGCCTATACTACCTACTCGGCCACACAAAGCTATACTTCACGGTTGAATATCCGTCCACGGGAGGTTATGGTGACTGCTGGTTATCAGTTCTAAAGACTGTCATCTACAACAATATCCGTATTCCGGCATAAACCAGCATCCCCGCTATCGTCAGCAACCCTACCCATATAGGAGCATAGACATGAGTGACATGCTCGACACGCTTATATCCGCTAACCTTCACAAACAAGCGGTAAATCAGCCAGGCACCAATCAGCCCCACAATAGTCCCTGCCAACAAATCACCCGGATAATGCACACCGAGATATACGCGCGAATAGCACGTCAGCAACGCCCAGGCCATAATGAAAAGAGTAAGCCACCGCTTGCGGAATAGAAAGAACAGGAAAAACGCCAATCCGAAGGTATTGGCGGCATGACACGAAGGAAAACCATAACGCCCTCCACGATGATTGTTGACGATATGCACCATCTCCGAAATGGGATTATTCAGATTAGAAGGACGCATACGCTCCACATAGGGACGTATCCAAGTGGCACATGCCTGGTCGGCAAAAGTAATGGTGAGCGCAAGGCCTATCATGCAAAACAGTGTGACCTTCCAATGAAAATTGCGCAACATCACATACCAGATGGCAGCATACATGGGAATCCAAACCCACTTACCGCTATAAGCGCTCATAAAATAATCGAAATACATGTTGTGCATCCGATTGATGGAAAAAAATATGTTTGTGTCTACATCTATTGCCCCTTGCAAGGCGTCCATAAGTGCTGTCATACGTTATCTTTTGGCTATATCATCATATAATTTTTGCAAATAGGCTTTGCCCAACGGCAGGTTCTTCCCTTTTGCTGTGCCCTCATCCACTACCACAGTACCCGCCTGGCAATTGAATATCACTTGATTGTCCGCTGTCACCATACCGAAAGCATCGGGTACGGTAAAGAACGCGAAATGAGGGGAAGCGGGATTAAGCATATCTTTACTGAAAACAAACTCATCATGGGGCAGCGCCAATTGAGCCAGCAACGTGGCTGCAATATCATGTTGCGAGCCATAGACGTCAATGCGCCTCGGCTCTCGGACAGCACCGCCCACCATCAACAGAGGTATCCGGTAGCGTTCTACCGACAAATTGTCGATATGTTCGGGATAAGCTCCCAAGTGGTCTGGAACAAACACAATCACCGTATTCTTCCACTGGGGAAGCTCACGGAACTGTCTTACAAAATCGCCTGCACAACTATCCGTATAGGCAAAGGCGTTCAGCCGGTCATTCTCCAGACGACGGAAAGGTACTTCAAAAGGCTCGTGGCTGCTGGAGGTCTGCAAGACACGGAAATGAGGAGTTTTCTCTTCGGCAGTTCCTTCGGCAGCTTCGGCTTTCAAGTCTTCCAGCAGACGGTTGAATACGAGATGGTCGTGCGCCCCCCACTTACTTAAACGTTCCGTTACGGGAAAATCCTGGTCGGAAACAATGTCTTCAAAGCCTGATGACATCAGGTAGGAACGCATATTGGTAAAGTCGGCATCACCGCCATAATAATACTTGGTACCATAACCCGCCTTCCGCAAGCTGCCTGCAATGGCAGGAATGGACTGCGTTTTACGGGGATACTTCATAATACTAGTAGTGGGCTGGGCAGGATAGCCACTCAAGATAGCCACCAGCCCACGGTCCGTACGGAAACTGTTGGCGTAGAAGTTCGTAAAGAGCACCCCTTCCTTACTCAAGCTATCCAGATGGACGGCAATATTCGGCTCACCTCCCAAAGCTGTCATCAACCTGGAGGAAAAACTCTCAAGAATCACAAAGAGTACATCGGGACGCTGAGTATTGAATAAAGTATGCAGTGAATCGGCAGGTTGCAGCACAGAATCTGTCTCTTCCGTTTGACCACCGGCACCTGCGGGTTCAAGCATGTCTTTAAAAAGCCGGTCGGCCTCCGCAGCTTCCATAAAACGGTACTGCTTGCTGAAGTCCTTCTGCTTGGCAAGAGATTCCATCAGACTGAATGCAGGGTTGATAGCTGCATGGTTCAGACGCTGCTCGGCACTGAAATAGACTTTCCCCACATTCATGGTAGATACTGTAAAGCCTCCACGGATAGGAATAAACAGTAACCCCGTCATCAGCAACAATATACCTGACACCTTCAGGCGACGATAAGGCAGTTTCATCCGCAGCAACAGCTTCTTCTGCAGCAAGATGCCGTAGAAAACAGCATACAGCACGACAGCATAAACAGCCATTGCCACAATTCCCCCCAGCACCATCCAAATGCTGACACTGGCCACTGCGTCTTTAGGGGAGGAAAAGAAATAGAATAACGGAGTAGCATCCAAACGGAACCCCCAATACTCGTATAATCCTAAATCGACAGTAAAAATTATGGAGATAAGTACTGAAATGAAGAGGAAATAGCCGCACCAGATGCGATGAAGGGATTTAGAAAGTGTCCATACAGAGGTTATGAAAAGAAAACCGGGAATAGCTGTCAGATAACCAGCCAGAGATAGGTCTAAAGGTAACCCATGCCAAATGACACTGAACCAGTCCGCACACGAGGCATCCGGATACAGCGATTTGTAAAACAGCATAAATAGTGGTTTCTGCAACACAAAAATGCAGACAAACAAGCAGTATGTCTTAATAAATCCTATGAGCCTATCTTTCATCGGTGCCTTATTGTATATCTAAATATAAGGTGCAAAAATAAATCTTTTTATTCTATTTCTCACCAATATTAGTCAATAATTACATTGAAAGATAGGCTTATAGGATATTTTAAGTTTATCCGTTCACGCGTTTGTAATCTTCAAGGAACTTCTTCAGACCGGAATCGGTCAGCGGATGATTAAGTAAACCCTTAATGGCCGAAAGCGGACAAGTAGCCACATCAGCACCCACCTCTATACACTGCATGATATGTGCCGTATGACGGATAGAGGCGGCAAGTACCTGGGTGGTATATCCATAATAACGGTACATCTCTACAATCTTCGCAACCAATGCAATGCCATCCTCACAGATGTCATCGAGACGCCCCACAAACGGAGAAACATACGTTGCACCTGCCTTGGCTGCAAGCAATGCCTGACCGACAGAAAATACCAGAGTACAATTTGTACGGATACCTTTGCCCGAGAAGTATTTAACGGCCTTGATACCTTCTGCAATGCAAGGCACCTTCACTACGATATGCGGATTCAAGGCTGCCAATTCTTCACCCTCTTTAATCATGCCTTCATAGTCGGTAGCTATCACCTCGGCACTCACATCGCCTTGCACAATATTACAGATGTCCACATAGTGCTTACGCTGGTTCTCCACTCCTTTGATACCTTCTTTTGCCATAAGCGAAGGATTAGTGGTAACTCCGTCGAGTACGCCCAAGTCATAGGCCTCCCGAATCTGTTCTAAATTTGCCGTATCAATAAAAAACTTCATGATATAAATGTTTAGATGGTTGATATTACAAATATAACGATTTACACCATAAATGGTTCCTGCTAGTCCTTTATTATCTTTGCTTGACTAATTATTATCTGGTCAGCGGTTTCGCTTCAAGAATAAACGGTTAGTAATTGTTTGCGGCAATTCATTCTCATAGTGGGTTACCATAATCATCGTTTTATCCCGACGATGGCAGAATGCCTCTATAATCTTCTTGACCCGACGGCGGTTGTATGTATCGAGTCCATGAAGCGGTTCATCCAATATCAGCAGTTCCGGGTCCTTGACAAAAGCACGTGCCAATAATGCCAGACGCTGTTCCCCGCTGGAGAGTTGCAGAAAAGGACTGTCTTTCAAGGCGGCAATACCGAAAATCTCCATCCACCACTCACATACCGACATCTGTTCGGCATGAGGACGTTTATACAATCCGATGCTGTCGTGCAGACCGGAAGCGACAATCTCTATGGCAGGCAGATTCTTCAGATAAGCACGATGCATTTCCGGACTGACATAACCGATGTGTTTCTTGATTTCCCAAATACTCTCCCCCGTTCCGCGCTTCCGTCCGAAAAGACTGATATCGCAGGCGTATGACTGCGGATTATCCGCACAAACCAAACTAAGCAAGGTAGACTTGCCGGCACCGTTCTCGCCACTCAGCGCCCACTTCTCACCACGCATCACTGTCCAATCCAGCTCCTTCAGAATGGTACGGTCATCGTAACGGATGCTAACCCCGTTCAATTTCACCACTTCGTCCGAAGTGAAATTCGCATGTTCGTAGGGCAAATCGAGAATACACCGCTGCAATTCCTCCAACGCTCCGGCCTCTTCCTGAATACGCATCTGATTGCCCGCACAGAATGCCTGCACATACTCCTCACGTTCCATCTTTTCGCCCACCTTCATGTCCTCTACCGGCACAACATGTGTAATAAATGAAGGTATGTCATCCAACATGGAAAGCACAAGGACAATCTGCAACTCGCCCAGCCGGGTAAGCCGCTCCAGCAAATTAAAAAGCAGTTCACGGGTAGGCGCATCCAGCCCTATGAAAGGATTGTCCATGATAAGAATTCGGGGAACAGTCAGTAAAGCTTTAGTCAACTGAAACCTGCGCAGCTCCCCACTGCTGAGAAGAATGATTTTCTTGTCAAGCATCGGCTCTATGCTGAAAAGTTCAAATAGCTGCCGCCTCAAGACATCGTCTTTTACCTCTCCCAGCACTTCGCGTACTAGCGGAGCATCCTCCTGGTCGTGGGCATTCCAACGCTGTTGATAGTAATAATTGGCATCGGCAGAACCGTAAGTATCACGGAAAGCAATGTATTTGATATTGTCATAGGCAGTTTTCGTGAGGGAGGGAGAGAAATCATAGGTAAGCTCACCATCACGCAAAGGATACTTTTCCGTCAGCATATCCACCAGGAGGCTCTTTCCGGCTCCGTTCGGTCCTACAATGGCAATGTGTTCTCCTGCCAGGAAATCAAGGGTGACAGGCTCTGTCAAACGAACAAGCGGGTTGCGTACTACGCCCCCCGCTATGTGTATTGTATGTTGTTGCATCATCCAATCATCATTTATACATAATCAGTGCCGATTGGGCCGGAACAACAACTTCGGGGCCGTACAGTGTGCCCAAACCTTGTTCATTGATAAAGCCATCCTTGCAGACCACTGTATATTTACCTTCGGGTACGGTAAGTTTGGCAGGCTCCTTACGGGCATTCAAGACTAGTATAATATCTCCCCATGCATCACCGTTGGCATTTTCTTTCAGACGGTAAACCACCACATTGCTGCCGTCAACCGGTAGAAATTCCAAATGCTTACGCACCAAATCCGCATCACCCATACGGAAAGCCGGATGCTTCTTACGAAGCTGTATCAACCCTTTATAATAAGCAAATACATCTGCATGCTCCGCCTTTCGTCTCCAATCAATCGCATTGATGGAATCGGGACTCTCAAAACTATTGTGTACTCCCTTCTTGTCACGCATCACTTCCTCACCGGCATAAATAAACGGTACACCTTGGGAAGTGAATACGGCTGTTTGCGCCAGTTTGTCAAGCTTTGCCAATTCTACGGGAGTAATACCCGGGATACTTGCTTTCAGCCTATCCACCAAGCACATATCATCATGGCAGGAAACATAGCTGATCATCTGTGTAGGTTGTTCCGCCCACGGAGCCTTACTATAATTCACAGAGTCATTATTTACTTGCGGATGCCTGATGGCTCCTACAATACCAAACTTTATGCTCTCCTCTCCTCCCGGCAATCCAGCAAGGAAAGCACCTTGATGATTGTCATTAAACGGACCGCGTAAAGCATCACGCATTTCGTCAGAGAAAGCAGCAACACCCGGCATCTTATAAGTATTGGCTTTCATTGCCAGAGAATCTTCCGCCATCTGTGGAGCCGATGCCGCCCATCCTTCACCATATATAAATATAGTCGGATCTACAGACGTTGCCGCCTTACGGATTTCGTTCATTGTCTCGATGTCATGAATACCCATCAGGTCAAAACGGAATCCGTCAATGTGATATTCATTAATCCAATGTAATACAGACTCTATCATGTATTTACGCATCATCGGACGGTTGCTGGCAGTTTCATTGCCACAAGCCGAACCGTCTGCATACGTTCCGTCTGGTCGCTGACGGTAAAAGTATCCCGGCACTGTACGTTCAAAATTACTGTCGGATGTATTGAAAGTATGGTTATACACCACATCCAGAACAACACGGATACCTGCTTTGTGCAAAGCCTGCACCATCTGCTTGAATTCCCGGATACGAACATCCGGTTTGTAGGGGTCGGTAGAATAAGAGCCATCAGGCACATTGTAATTCTGCGGATCATATCCCCAATTATACTTGTTCTCGTCCAGCTTTGTCTCATCAACGGAGGCATAGTCATAAGACGGAAGGAGATGTACATGTGTCACCCCCAATTCTTTCAGATGGTCAATGCCGGTTGCCAGCTTGTCGGGACTTACCGTTCCTTGTTCTGTCAGTGCCAGGAACTTTCCTTTATGCTCAATGCCCGACGACGGTTCGATGGACATATCACGATGGTGCATTTCATAAAGAATCACATCGGCAGGAGAGGCCAATGCCGGACGTTTATCATCTGCCCATCCTTCGGGGTCCGTGGATTTCATGTCGATGATGGCGGCACGTTTTCCATTCACCCCTACAGCTTTGGCATTGATACCCGGAGTATCCCCCAGCCACTTATCATTGATTTTCACATTGAATGTGTAGAATTTACCCATCAAGTCCTTTTCAACTTTAGTTTTCCAAGTTCCTTCTTCAGAGGGTTCCATTGAAATAGTTTCATAGGCATGCCCTCCATCTCCTGCTTCGAACAACATCAGGCGAACTTCATCTGCCGTAGGTGCCCACAATGTGAATTGCGTGGCAGCAGGTGTATATTCCATCTCTGTCAGACTACCCGAACGGACAGGGTAAAGTTCGTACGAAGCATACTCCGTCTTCGCGGGAGTGCAGCTTACAATCGTCGTTGCAGCCACTCCAATGATAGCAAGTTCATTCAATTTCATGATATTATTTTTAGATTCTACATTTCAATTCTTATCACTTCTTCACCTTATCCGGATTTTTGGCAATAAAGTCTTTCCAGCCATGATAGCCTTTCTCCACCGTGGGACGCCCCATCTGCAGAAAGTGACAATAGGCAGCAGCAAGCCCGTCCGTTGCATCCATAAAAGTAGGCATATCCTCTTTAGGAAAATGCAGCATACGCTGCAACATGTCCGCCACCTGTTCCTTGGATGCTTGTCCGTTTCCGGTGATAGCCATCTTTATTTTTAAAGGAGCATATTCCGTAATGGGAATATCCCTGCTCAAAGCAGCTGCCATTGCTACGCCTTGCGCACGCCCCAACTTCAACATGGACTGTACATTCTTTCCGAAGAAAGGGGCCTCAATAGCGAGCTCGTCAGGCAAATAACTCTCTATGATACTCAGTACCCGTTCATGAATATGGCGTAACTTCAGATAGTGGTCTCCAAATTTGCGGAGGTCGATAATTCCCATGGCTATCATTTCCGGCTTGACACCTGCCACACGCAATACTCCATACCCCATAATGGTGGTACCAGGGTCTATACCCAATATTATTTTCTCTTTGACCGGTTGTATCACACTATTACCTCCATCAATGTAGGAAAGCCAATCACTTTATCTTTAAAGATATTCAGTAATTCCTCGTTCAGTTTCACTCCTTGCTCTTGATGCCAACGATGCAGTTTGGCAGAGTTTTCCACCTCAAACTGAACAGAATAGCAGATGCTTCCTTCTTCAATATGACTCAAGATACGGGCTATACGTGGAGCATACAATGTTCCGTTCTTTTCTACCTCGGGAAGATAGTGTTCCTGCATCCATATCAGGAAGTTTTTGTCTTCTCCTTCCTCTACATGATAAGTGGTATTATATATCAGCATAACTTATTTTTTCAAATTCTTTCGCAAACATAGCAATTATTTCAGAATAATGCATTATATTTGCACCATCAAAAACGAAAGCAAGCCTGCAAACGTTGGCAACGGGGCGTTAGCTCATCTGGCTAGAGCGCGACACTGGCAGTGTCGAGGTGATGAGTTCGAGTCTCATACGCTCCACAAAAATTAAAACGGTTAGATTAGTCTAATCGTTTTTTTTGTACGTATTAACGAGCTATAAATTTACATATAGTCCATTTTCATTCGACAACTCATGAAAGAAGCTTTTACACACAAGTCATTACTTATTTTAGGACGTGGCATAGGGCAAGTCATGTTCCAAAACAATGCATTGTCCGGATTATTGATGCTGATTGGAATCTTTTTGAATTCATGGCAAATGGGCCTATTGGCTGTAAGTGGCAACATAATAAGTACATCGACAGGCCGTATCTCAGGATATGACCGTGATGATATAAAAAATGGATTATATGGTTTTAACGGTACACTGGTAGGAATAGCCGTAGGGGTCTTTATGCATCTGACTGTAAATTCCTTGATACTAATGGCTATTGCCTCGTGTGCATCTACCTACATTGCACGGTTTTTCAACATGCAACGCATGTTGCCCGGATTCACTACCCTTTTTATCCTTTCTGTATGGATGCTGCTGGGATTGTGCAGTTGGCTGATGCCTGACATGCTACTCGTCTCTGATACAGAAACACCTGCTTCTTCCTCCATAAATTACTTACAATGTTTCAGTATGAGTATAGGCCAGGTGATGTTTCAAGGAAACATAATGACCGGACTATTTTTCCTTGCAGGCATTCTCGTGAATTCTCGGAATGCAGCAGTATATACCATATTGGGGGTACTTCTCCCCCTCCCCCTAGCCATATTATTGGGAGCAGATTCCGAAGCTTTGAATATAGGCCTGATGGGATATAATGGCGTATTGTGTGCCATTGCTTTAGGAGGTAAAAGCTGGATGAGCTTATATGGGCTGTATGTTCCGTTTTACTCTCTGTTGTATTGCAAATTGTGGGAATGAATTGGGGAATTATTACATTGACCGCACCTTTCGTTCTCTCCGTATGGCTGACAATGGGAATAAAAAATCTCTATCTCTTTTTCAAATTAGGCAGAAAGCAAGCCACCAACCCCAGTAAAGGCATAAAGGCACATACATTATAAACAGCCTCTATACCATACTTATCTGCCATACCTCCCAATACAGCCGAAGCGATACCGGCAATTCCAAAAGCGAAACCAAAAAACAACCCGGAAATCAAACCCAGCTTATTGGGTAGCAATTCCTGGGCGTACAGCAATATGGCAGGAAAAGCGGAAGAAAGCATCAGACCGACACAGAAGCTCAGCACTACTGTCCATGCAAGCCCTACGTGAGGCATCATCATACTGAATGGAGCCGTTCCAAGAATGGAAGCCCAGATAACATACTTACGTCCTATCCTATCACCTACGGGACCTCCCACCAATGTTCCGATGGCAGTGGCTACCAGGAAGACAAACAAGAAAAGCTGTGAAGCCTGAACAGTAACACCAAATTTATGGATCAGATAGAATGTATAGTAGCTCGTCAAACTTGCCATATAGATATATTTGGAGAAGATAAGTATCAGCAGAATACTTATGGCAAACACCGTCATTCTTGAAGAAAGGGGACGCTCTATCTTTCCTGCCACAAGCATCGGGCGTTTCTTGATATGATTCAAGTAGGAACGGAACCAACGACATATAGGAATCATCACCACGATGGCAATCAAGGCAAAAACCGTGAACAAGGCAATGTGATGCCTCCCGTAAGGAGCTACCAGCAAAGCCACCAGTAACGGTCCAAGCGAGCCACCCAAATTCCCGCCCACCTGAAATAGAGACTGCGCCAGTCCGCGTTTTCCGCCGGAAGCCAGAAAAGTAATACGTGACGCCTCCGGATGGAGTACAGACGAACCGATACCCACAATGAATACCGAAGCCAGCAACCAATACAGATTAGTAGCAAAAGCCAGATTCATGATACCGACCAAAGTAAAGCCCATACCTATCGGCAATGACCAGGCAATGGGGCGCTTATCAAAGAACAATCCCATTAGAGGCTGAAACACGGACGCCGACATCTGATACACTAACGTAATCAGACCAATCTGGGCAAAACTCAAGGATAAATCCTCCTTGAACAAAGGGTATACTGCCGAAATAACCGATTGCAGCATATCGTTCAAACAATGCGAAATACTCAATGCTATAAGAATAGGAAAAGCAATTCTACGGATAGGAGGTCTCTGATTCTGTATCATCTTATACTGTCTATTACAAAAAACGGTGCAAAGGTACGTAAAAAATACATATCCAATCCACATAAAGACAAAACTCCCCGATTCTCGTCAATACAGAATCGGGGAGTTTTATCTTTATCAGTTCAGCAATCCCGGATTGGCTTCTATGGCTTCTTTCGGAATGGCCAATGTATAGCGGGCATCATTCTCTTCGAGTACATAACGCGTACCATCAAGCACTTTCTCCAAACGCGGACGGGTGGAACGACGAAGGTCAAACCAGCGATGTCCTTCAAAAGCAAGTTCACGGGCACGTTCATCTAATATTTCCTGTACCAACGCTTCCTTATCCATGGCATTGACAACAACGGATTTCGCTTCGTAGGCCTCCGGTGCATAACGTTTCCGCATCAGTTCCAGCAGGCGGGTACGTGCCTGAGACAGTTCTCCAAGTCGGGCAGCAGCCTCAGCAGCCGTCAGATATATTTCACCCACACGGAAAGTACACAAGTAGTTATTGCTTCCCGCCTTCTTATTCTTCCGGAAACCTTTTTCATCCGTTTCAGCAAAATATTTGTCCAGCCGAAGGTCGTTCTCAACATAAAGGGAGAGAAAATCCGGAGTAGCCTGTGCAGCGGCCGTGTTTGTCCTGCTCAGTGGCGTCGCCAGAGGAGTAATATGTTCCAGGGAATTAT
>NZ_JBCNZM010000020.1:25574-37196 GCF_040227615.1 Bacteroides sp. RTP31139st1_H2_RTP31139_211217
CCTTAGTATAGGGCTGTCCATAAAGATTTACCAATAAGAAATGTACATAAGCACGGAGCATATACGCTTCTCCTACAAGCTGATTTATCTCTTCCTCAGTGCCTTCCTTAATATCACTTCTGCTCTCAATAACGTGATTGGCAATAAAAAGCACATTGTAATACTTGGCCCATTCAAACGATGAGGTATAGGCATTGGGAGCAAGGTCGTTCCAGCGCTCTATATCCATATAATAATTTTGGTCATATTCATTATCCCGAACCTGCATCTCGTCGGAACGGAAACAAGCCATTCCCCGGTCACTGAATTTACTCACGTCCTTATAAGAACGGGCAAGCAACGCTCTATACTCAGCCAAAGAATTGGGAATGACACTACCGGTAGGCTGTATATCCAGATAGTTGTCGCATGCCGCAAGCAGAAGCATGCAGGCCATTATCATCAGACTTATTGTTTTCTTCATTTTCTTTCTGCTTTTGAAGTTAGAAATTCAAGTTCAAACTGAATGTAACCGACTTGGGTACGGGAGTTGCATAAGGATTGTACATCGACTCCGGATCCATGTAGTTATTATATCCCGAACCAAACACGAAGAGATTGCGTCCTTCAATAGATACCGTTGCCGAGTTCATTCCCAAACGCTTTGTCAGGAGCTCAGGGATACGGTAACCCAGACGCAGATTCTGCAAACGTACGTAGTTCAGCTTCTTCACCCAGATATCCAAATCTCTCCAGATGGTTTTAGAATCATACCAGGAGTACTCTTCCGGGTTGGAAGCACTCAGCATAAATGCCGGAAGCTCCGCATTCGGGTTTTCCGGAGTCCAGCGGTTCAGCACATCCGCATTATAGTTCTTGCCATAATCCGGATTGATGATGTCATAAGAGGGTTGCGTACGTACGTACCCGCCAAACGTCAAAGAGAAATTGACATTCAGCTCCCAGTTTTTATAGCTGAAGGTATTAATCAAACCTCCCGTATAAGGAGCATCGCTACTCCCGATATACGAATAAAAGGTTCTCTCTTCGGCTGCAGTTACATCGGAAGAGGCAATACCTATCCCCCACTCGTCCTTCAGGCGGTAAAGCTCCTTCAAGGTCACTTTCTCTCCCTCCGGATTATAGAACATCATATTACCGGTTTCCTTATTCACTCCCGCAGTCTTCAGTGCGAAAATTGCCCCTACGGGATAGCCTTCACGTCCCGGAGTGGTCTGCTGCTCCGGTATGTTTTCCTGCAATACCTTATTACCGTTATAGGCAAAATTGAAATTTGTGTACCAGGAGAAGTTCTTTGTCGTTATGTTACGGGTAGACAAGCTGATTTCCACACCTTTGTTCTCCATACTTGCCCAGTTGACGTTCATCGAAGTAAAGCCCGTCTCCAGAGGAAGCATGCGCAAAGCTATCAAATCGGTACCCTTACGGTAATAATAGTCCACGCTCAGATTGATAGCCTGGTTCAATACAGAAAAATCAAAGCCGGCATTGACAGACTGCGTCTTTTCCCAACGCAACTTCTTGTTGGGAGCGGAATTAATGATAATTACATCTTCCGATACTCCGGGCAAAATACTCTCCGACCGATATGTACCCAGCAGGAACGGAGAAGTATTCTTGTCAATATTTCCCTGCAGACCGTAAGATGCACGGAACACCAGGTTATCCACCCACTTGGCCTGCTGCATAAACGGTTCTTGCGACAGACGCCACAAGGCACTGACAGAATAAAGAGGAAGATAGCGGTACTTCTTATCCACACCGAAAAGATCGGAACCGTCAAAACGGATACTTCCTCCCACCGTGTAGCGATTCAATAAAGAGTAAGAGGCCGTAGAGTAGAAAGATACATAAGCATTCTCCTTATACGTCGTCTGATGGAGCGGGAAAGACGTGGCGTAACTTTCGTTGGGGAAAATCACCGGTTTGGTCGTCAACGTCTTGCGGTCGAAGCCATACCCTGCCGAAAACAAGGTTTCATACCAGGTCTTGCGCAGCTCGGTACCCGCCATCACTTCCAGTTCATGAATATCATTGAAACTGTCGCGATATTCTCCCATCGCCTTCCAAGTAATCTGTGAATTGGAGTTTTCATAAGACTTCTGCATACCTCCTTCGGGCAGGAAGTGTTTGGTTTCTCCGCCCTGGGAGTATTCGCTCAACTTATAGTAATAGCGCATGGCATAGCTTTCCCAGTCCGCTATTTCTTCTCTGGAAGTCTTTTCCAACTGATAGCCAAACTGGGAAGTCAGCTTCCACTTGTCATTGAACCGTAGCTCCGCATCAAATATAGATGAAAAAGAATTCACCACGCTTTCATTAGACGTGTTCTGCCGTTCTTCAAAGATGTTGAATCCTAAATCCTTATCAGTGTTGTTCTGAATATCGTAGTCGTAATTATAGTTGCCATTCTTGTCATAAAGTTCAAAATACGGATTAGCCTTGCGTGAATAGAACACGGGATTCGACATACCGTATGCATCTGTCAAGTAATTGGTATTTTTGCGACGGTTGGCAAACATGGAGGCACCCACTTTCAGTATACTGTTCACCTTATAGGAAGTCTTTCCTACCAAGTTGAAACGGTCCATACCCACACCGTCCACATTTCCATCCTCTTTATAATAGCCGAAAGAGGTATAATACGTAACCCTTTCCGTACCGCCGGAAAGGCTCAAGTTATATTCCTGGCTGAAAGCATCGCGGAAAAGGATATCTCCCCAGTTTGTATTAACACTCTTCAAACGGTTGATGGCAGCTTGTGTATCACTGCTCAAGGCATCCCATCCTCCATTCTGGAAAGCAGACAACTCATTGTAATTGGAAAGAATATTATATACGCCTCCTTTATGATTGTCCGGAGAATAGTTATTACGGATCATATCCATTTCCAATCCGACTTTCTCCGCTGAGTTCAGCAAGTTCAACCGGTCAAGGCTCAATGTAGGAGTATAGGTAAACCGGGACGAGAAATTGATAACCGGTTTACCGACCTTACCCTTCTTTGTTGTAATCACAATGACGCCATTGGCTGCCCTCGCACCATAGATGGCAGTGGCTGCCGCATCCTTCAGAATGGTGATATTCTCAATATCAGCCGGATTCAAGCCTGCAATGGAAGATTGCTTCATGTTGGTTATGTCATTCAGCTCATCCGGTTCGGGAACATCCGTTCCCTCCAAAGGAATGCCGTCCAGCACCCACAAAGGGTCTTGCGTACCATTCAATGAAGCGGTACCGCGAATGCGTATCTTTGCCGGAGCACCCGGAGCACCGGAAGTCGGGCTGACAGAAAGTCCGGCAATTTGTCCGGCAAGTGCCTGGTCGATACTTTTTACTGCACCGATGGTCTCGTCCGATATATCCAGTTTGGATACCGCTGCCGTCAGCTTGCGGCGCTCCACTGTCTGGTAACCCGTCACAACAACGGCATCGAGCATTTGGGAAGATGCATGAAGTGTTATTTCATAATGTTCCTTTCCCGGAACAAGCTTCACTTCCAATACGTCATATCCCACGTAGCTACAAAAGAAACGGGTTATCCCCGTAGGTATAGCGATAGAGAACTGACCATCCACATCAGTGATGACCCCCATTGTAGTCTGAGCACTCCCCGCCTTTTTCAAGTCTTCCGCAGTCACATAAACGGAAGCACCGATAAGCGGTAGGTTATCCTCTGAAGATATTACTACGCCCTGGACTTTTTTCTCTGCAGCAAAAGCAGATGACAAAGCTCCTACAAAGCATAGCAAAACGATTAATACACGTTTTTTCATGCGTTACATATAAAATTAATTAATACTCTATTGAAAAGAAAAATCACTTTACTCCTAATGCAGTATTGATACGCAAAATCAAATCCTTATAATGATATTTAGTGGCTATATCCGATGCACCCAGACGATTTTGGAGCAATTCTTTGATGCGAAGCAACTCACCACGCTTCACGGAGATGACATCAGATACGCGGTTTATCTGCGAACCGTAGAAGTTCAGTTCGCGGTGTGCACCCATACGGTCGGCATCCAAAGTCTTACCGGCATGCTCGTCACAGCTGCAAAGGGCAGTCTGATGGTCCAGCAAGAAGTGGTTGTCCATCAGTTTTTTGTTTATTTTCACTCCTTCGCTTTCGGCAGCTGCTGTAATCAGTGCATCTACGAAGTTCTTCTGCAAGGCGCGTGTCATGACGTCCGGCAAGGCACCGCGTTCCGTAGTGGCAAAGATGTTGCGATGCAGGCCATCCATCAGCTCTACCACCGTGAAAGCCTTTTTGCCGTTCACCGATTCGTTCTCCAACATACGCATCAGGCGGTTGTTGCCCAGCAAATCCCAAAGGATATAGGATTGGGCATTCTTCAACACTTGTGTCGGTGCATTCTCCACTACGCCCAGTGGAGTGTTGCGCAGCAAGTAAGTGTACTCTCCCACTTCCGTGTCGAACAGCCATTTGGGATAGGTCAGCACTTCGTCCAGCAGAAACTTCAGGGCGGCTTGCTGCTTTTCTTTTTCTACGAAAGTATAGGTTTTCTGTCCGTCGCCCACAACGGTGTTTTCTATATAGATACCACCGATGTTTGCCAATACATGATAGAGGTAATTGTTCCATTGGTTGATAACCGCATAGTATAGGCGGGAAGCTTCTTCATAAGTCTGTCCTTTCTCGCCAGTAGTAGTCCATTGGATGATTTGAGGAACAATACGCTTCAAGTTCTCAATACCCAGCAGAGATGAGCGGACAGCATCATCGCCCAAATCTTCATTCTGCGCACGCGGGTCTACGGCATCACGTACATCCTGCGCCTCACTATATTTATATAAACGGTCTGTATGACGGCTCAGGAAGTCGGCAAGCAAGTCCTTCTCTGCCTCTGGGGTTTCTTTACCATACCAACGATAGCCGTATTCTATGGCAAACATATCATACGGACCGATATGAGGAGAAAGCTCCGTAACACCGTCACCCGGCTGTGCCACATAGTTGAAACGTGCATAGTCCATGATAGAGGAGGAAGTGGTATTCATACGATCCGTAAATGTTTTGGAACGCAGGGAATCTGTCGGAAAAGTCCAGGAAGCAATCATATTGTGGCGCAAGCCCAACGAGTGCCCCACCTCGTGGCATGCCACAAAACGCATGGCATCACCCATCAGTTCATCCGGCAGCCTTACTCCTCTTGCTTCGGGACGTACGACACCGGTTTGCACTGTAATCCATTCCTGGAGCATGCCCAGCACATTATGCCACCACATGATGTCCGCTTCCAATATCTCGCCCGAACGGGGGTCGAGGATAGAGGGGCCCATGGCATTGGCTTTGGTGGAGGCGGCGTAGGTCAGCACGGAGTAGTTCACGTCATCCTTATCCACATTCATGCTGTCCGTCAGTTCCTTGGCTATGATAGCATTCTTGAATCCGGCACGTTCAAAAGCAGCCTGCCAATCCTCGATTCCCTGCTTGATATATTTCCGCCAACGACGGGGAGTGGAGTTCTCGATGTAGAACACAATCGGTTTGGCCGGTTCCACCAATTCACCGCGAAGGTAACGCTCCCGGTCTTCCGGTTTCGGTTCCAGACGCCAGCGGGTGATGAACGGTTTCTTGTCTACACGCTGCTGACCGTCACTGTAATTTAATAACGGATTAGTAAAATAACCTACACGCGGACTATCCAGACGTCCCATCATCGGTTTCTCCGGCAACAGCAACAGAGAGGAACTGACTTCGACCGTAACAAACACAGTCGTTGTTCCCTCAGTCACCTTAGTTGTCAGCTCGGAAGTAGCTACCACATTGTTCTCAAAAGCTTTGATAGATAAAATGCGGGAGAGATTCTTGATGGCCGAAGTTCCCAGGTTGATATTCGTAAAGACATTATTGATACTCGTCTCCGTACCATCATAAATATCGTTGACCTTGACCACTATCATGGTAGAGTCATTATTGAATGCCTCTATCTTGAAGCCGGCTATCAGCGGAGAAATATAATTATCCAGTACGGACTGCCGTATGGCATCCTCGTCCGGTGCCAACGGAAGAGGACGGCTCTGACGTACCAACAGCTTGTTGGCAGCCTTGTCCAATTCAAAACGCACCATCTGATTTTCGTAATTCGTACCACGGTTCACACCCGCCTCATTCAGTTCGGAAGGCACACGTTGTAATTTATTTACTACCAGCATATCACGTCCCAACAGCCTTGCCGGCACTTCAAAGTAATAATCGCTCTTCTTCTGGTAAACATTGAACATTCCCTTGCGGGCAATAGCATCGGAACCAGTCAATTTTTCGTAGTCGCTCTTGGATTGAACGCTGTCCTTGGTTTCACTCTTCTTTTTCTTACGGAACCATCCCATAGCTTCGGGAGAAGCAAAATCAGATGTACCGGCATGCAACAATACGGCAGGCTCACACATGAGTACTCCCGCAACTGCCACGACTGGCAGGATTGTCTTCAATTTCATCAATTCAAACTCTAACTTTAATGCAACAATTACTCCGTTAACTCTCTCTCTTTGACGTATGTTAATAAATACCAACCGCCAGTTTGTTCTACCTCCATAGAACAGTAAACGGGGCGCAAAGATACGAAAAGTATATTTTAAAAGTCACTAAACAACGCTCATTTATGTTTTTTCCATAAACAATATGAAGACTTTTACATATATATCATTTTTTCTCCCATCCTCTATCATTTCTTCTTCACATAAAATTTTGTACCACTGATACCAAATTATCTTCCCCAAGTGGAGGCAAAACAATGATAATATTGTATCTTTGCACCGTTTTTAACTTAGAAAATAAATAAGATAACAACGATATGATAGCTAAAATCAATCAGCTTCTGCAGGAAGTAGAGGCGCTGAAAGCCGCTAACGCCGAGGAATTAGAGGCACTCCGCATCAAGTACCTCAGTAAAAAAGGAGCCATCAATGACTTGATGGCAGATTTCCGCAATGTAGCCGCCGAACAGAAAAAAGAGGTGGGTATGCGCTTGAACGAACTGAAAAACAAAGCACAAGAAAAGATTGCCGCTTTGAAAGAACAGTTCGAAAGCCAAGATACCGGCTGTGACGATATTGACTTGACCCGTTCAGCCTACCCGATAGAATTAGGAACCCGCCATCCGCTCTCCATCGTGAGAAACGAAATCATCGATATATTTGCCCGTATGGGATTCAATATCGCCGATGGACCGGAAATGGAAGACGACTGGCACGTATTCTCCTCCATGAATTTTGCCGAAGACCATCCGGCACGCGACATGCAGGATACATTCTTCATCGAAAATGATACAGAAAACGTATCGCACAGCATCATTCTTCGCACACACACATCCAGCGTGCAAAGCCGTGTTATGGAGACTACACAGCCTCCTATCCGCGTGCTTTGTCCGGGACGTGTATACCGTAATGAAGCCATCAGCTACCGTGCACACGCATTCTTCCATCAGGTAGAAGCCTTATACGTAGACCGCAATGTGTCTTTCACTGACTTGAAGCAGGCCTTATTGCTCTTTGCTCAAGAGATGTTCGGCAGTGACACCAAGATTCGTCTGCGTCCTTCCTACTTCCCCTTCACCGAGCCGAGTGCCGAAATGGACATCAGCTGTAACATCTGCGGCGGCAAGGGTTGTCCTTTCTGCAAACATACGGGTTGGGTAGAAATTCTGGGATGCGGTATGGTAGATCCGAATGTATTGGAGCTGAACGGAATAGACAGTAAAGTGTATAGCGGGTATGCCCTGGGTATGGGTATAGAACGCATCACCAACTTGAAATACCAGGTGAAAGACCTTCGTATGTTCTCTGAAAATGACACACGCTTCCTGAAAGAATTCGAGAGCGCTTACTAAATATAGTGAATAACGGCTAGTGATTAGTGATTAATAAGTTGCGCATTTTCAGCATATCATTAATCACTCATCGCTAACCACTCATCGCTAACCACTATTTTTCGCTATGGCAAAAGACAAACTTGTAACTTCCGGCTATTGCCTTATCCTGGCTGCCAATTTCCTTTTGTATTTTGCCTTTTATCTGATACTACCGGTTCTTCCATTCTACCTGACTGAGGTATTCCATACCGGAAATGCAGCAGTAGGTGTCATCTTGTCATGCTACACCATTGCCTCGCTCTGCATACGCCCGTTTTCGGGATACCTGCTCGACACGCTAGCCCGCAAGCCTCTTTATCTGGTGGCATACTTCATCTTTATCACCATTTTCGCAGGTTACATGTTAGCGGGAGTCCTATCTTTATTCATCATGTTGCGGGTTGTCCACGGCCTTGCATTTGGAATGGTGACCGTAGCGGGAAATACAATTGTGATTGACATTACCCCTTCGTCCCGTCGCGGCGAAGCCGTAGGATATTATGGACTGATGAACAATACAGCCATGAGCTTCGGCCCGATGATTGGTCTTTTCATGCATGACATATATTCCTTTGAAACGATTTTTGCCTGCTCGCTCATATCAGGAACTATCGGTTTTGTTGCCGCATGCCTCGTCAAGACCCCACCCAAACAACCAGTCAAACGAGAACCTATCTCATTGGACCGCTTTGTGCTGCTGAAAGGTATCCCGGCAGGAATCGCACTGCTATTGCTCTCCATACCATATGGCATGACAAGCACTTATGTAGCCATGTATGCCAAAGAAATAGGAATTACCTTGAATTCCGGATTGTTTTTTACTTTTATGGCCGTCGGCATGGCAGTGTCCCGTATGTTCTCCGGCAAACAAGTGGATAAAGGACGTATCACCCAAGTCATAACTTTAGGACTATATCTGGTATGTAGCTGTTTCTTCATATTGTCCGCTTGCGGACTACTGATGAAGACCGTCCCGGAACTGACAAACATATTGTTTTTTATGGTTGCCCTCCTATTGGGAGTAGGCTTCGGGACGATGTTCCCCGCCTTCAATACGCTGTTCGTAAACCTGGCCCCCAACAACCAGCGCGGAACAGCCACCTCTACCTACCTGACTTCATGGGATGTAGGCATTGGTATAGGTCTGACAGCAGGAGGTTATATCGCACAGATTACCTCATTCGATATGGCATATTTTTTCGGAGCCTGCCTCACGGTTATCTCCATCTTCTATTTCAATCTGAAAGTATCTCCTCACTATCATAAAAACAAATTAAGATGAGAAAGAAAGAGCGTTATGAAAAAATCCTTGCTTGGTTTAGGGAGAACGTTCCCGTAGCCGAAACAGAGTTGCATTATGACAATCCGTTCGAGCTGTTGATAGCAGTTATTCTCTCTGCACAATGTACGGACAAACGCGTCAATATGATTACCCCCGCCCTTTACCGGGACTTCCCTACTCCCGAAGCACTCGCCGCTACTACTCCCGACGTGGTATACGAGTATATCCGCAGCGTCTCCTATCCCAACAACAAAGCTAAACATCTTGTAGGCATGGCACAGATGTTGGTGAAAGAATTCAACAGTGAGGTACCCGATACCCTTGAAGAACTGGTAAAACTGCCCGGCGTAGGCCGCAAAACAGCCAATGTCATCCAATCCGTTGTTTTCAATAAAGCGGCTATGGCAGTAGACACACACGTGTTCCGCGTCAGCCATCGCCTGGGTCTCGTATCAGATAAATGTACAACTCCGTTCAGTGTCGAAAAAGAATTGGTAAAACATATACCGGAAACAGACATCCCCATAGCTCACCACTGGCTTATCCTGCACGGTCGCTATGTATGCCAGGCACGTACTCCACAATGTGATACCTGCGGTTTGCAATTAATGTGCAAATATTACTGCCAGAAATATAAAGTTAGCAAAGAGAGCGGCAAAGACAAAGAATAAACAACGGTTTCATAGCAAAAAAAAGAAATAAATGCTAACTTTGCGCTCACTAAAAAGAAATTAGTAACACTTTTAAATAAAATAGAGTATTATGACAATTGATCAATTTAACTTTGCCGGAAAAAAGGCATTCGTTCGTGTGGACTTCAACGTACCCTTGGACGAAAACTTCAACATTACAGATGATACCCGTATGCGTGCCGCTCTTCCTACATTGAAGAAGATTTTGGCCGATGGCGGTAGTGTAATTATCGGTTCTCACCTCGGTCGTCCGAAAGGCCCGGCTGACAAGTTCTCCTTGAAGCACATTCTGAAGCATCTCGAAGAGTTGTTGGGTGTTGAGGTGCAATTTGCTAACGACTGTATGGGCGAAGAAGCTGCCGTAAAGGCTGCTGCTCTGCAACCGGGTGAAGTGTTGTTGCTCGAGAACCTCCGTTTCTACGCTGAAGAGGAAGGCAAACCCCGCGGTTTGGCTGAAGATGCTACAGACGAAGAAAAGAAGGCTGCCAAAGCTGCTGTTAAGGAAAGCCAGAAAGAATTCACCAAGAAATTGGCTTCTTATGCAGATTGCTATGTAAACGACGCTTTCGGTACCGCTCACCGTGCACACGCTTCTACTGCATTGATCGCTAAATATTTCGACAAGGACAACAAAATGTTCGGTTACCTGATGGAAAAAGAAGTAAAGGCTGTTGATAAAGTTTTGAACGATATCCAACGTCCGTTTACTGCCATCATGGGTGGTTCCAAAGTTTCTTCCAAGATTGAAATCATTGAAAACCTGCTGAACAAGGTAGACAACCTGATTATTGCCGGCGGTATGACTTATACTTTCACCAAAGCCATGGGCGGCAAAATCGGTATTTCTATCTGCGAAGATGACAAACTGGATTTGGCTCTTGACCTGGTGAAGAAAGCAAAAGAAAAAGGCGTAAACCTTGTTTTGGCTGTTGATGCCAAGATTGCCGATTCTTTCTCCAACGATGCCAACACCAAGTTCTGCCCGGTTGACGAAATTCCTGATGGCTGGGAAGGTCTTGATATCGGTCCTGAGACTGAAAAGATCTTTGCAGATGTCATCAAGAACTCCAAGACTATCCTTTGGAACGGTCCGACGGGTGTATTCGAATTCGAGAACTTCACTCACGGTTCACGCGCTGTAGGCGAAGCTATCGTAGAAGCTACCAAGAACGGTGCTTTCTCACTCGTAGGTGGCGGTGACTCTGTAGCTTGTGTCAACAAGTTCGGCTTGGCAAGCGGCGTGTCTTACGTATCTACCGGTGGCGGTGCATTGCTTGAAGCAATCGAAGGAAAAATCCTTCCGGGTATCGCTGCTATCAACGAATAAAAACAAGCAAAATAACACCCAAAGGCAGCTCTTTGAAAAAAGGGTTGCCTTTTTTACTACTATCCATCCCTATAATGAGACGAATTCTACTATCCTGCATCCTTTTATCAGCCACATGCATCCTGAAAGCACAAGATGCTTGTCTGAATGATGTAGTCAACACTTTAAAAGACCGCATTTCACTCTCCGGCTATGCCCAAGTGGGATATACATACGATGATGCGGGCGAAGGTACCAGCAATACTTTCGATATAAAGAGAGTTATCTTTATGGCGCGCGGTAAAATCACCGATAAATGGTCGGCTTACTTCATGTACAGCTTTGCCAATACCGGAAAAATTCTGGAAGCCTACACGGAATACCGCTTTCTCCCTCAACTCACAGCACGTATCGGACAGTTCAAAACCATGTATACCATTGAGAACCCGATGTCTCCCTGCTTTGTCG
>NZ_JBCNZM010000020.1:37206-44721 GCF_040227615.1 Bacteroides sp. RTP31139st1_H2_RTP31139_211217
TGCTGTGTCGAATTAATAACCTGTTATTCTCAAGCCGTCAATTACCTGGCCGGTATCAATGGCAGTGATCCGTTGTATGGCTCTGCAAGCGGTCGTGATATGGGATTGTTAATTTATGGAGACTTGTTCGACTCTTTGATGACTTATAACCTTGCCATCATGAACGGACAAGGCATCAACCTAAAAGATAAAAACAATCAGAAAGATATTGTAGGCAGCCTTATGGTACATCCATTGAAATGGTTGTCCGTCGGCGGTTCCTTTGTTAAAGGGAAAGGATGCGCCGTAGCCGTTTCTTCCATTAATCCAGACATAGCCATAGGAGAGAATTACACCCGAAACCGCTGGTCGGCAGGTGCCACCATCAAAACAAAATCCGTAGATGTACGTACAGAATACTTGGCCGGAAAAGACGGACACGTTAAAAGTGACGGTTACTATGCAACCGTATCTGCCCATGTGCTTCCCAAATTTGACGTAATAGCCTCTTATGACTATTTCAACAAAAATAAAACTATTTCCGATAAACAGACCAATTATGTAGCAGGTGTACAGTATTGGTTCTATCCCAAATGCCGTCTGCAAGCCCAGTATACATACTGTAACCGCCATAAAGGAGAAAACTCAAACCTGCTTCAAGCACAGTTGCAAGTTCGTTTCTGAGCTGGGGAAATGGAAATTTATGAACTTTTTGGCATCCTTTTTGTAGTTTTATAAGATACATACCCAAAAAGAGACTGATTTATGAACGAACAAGCCATACAAGAACAATATCAGCATATCGTTACTCTACTCAAGCAGCAACGGCTGAAGGAAGCACAATCCCAACTGGAAGCCTTTCTTTGGAACAGCGGTGACTGGACACTCCGCAACCGCTTGGAACAAGCTCAGACATCCTATCAGTACATGCTGCAATACATGCGCCAGGGAATCGACGATCCTGAACGACAGAAACTATATCGCCAGATTCTGACCGAAACTTGGGAAGTCGCTGACCAGGCACGTCTGTCTCTCCTTGACGGAGTTTCCACGCACTATTACCATTCCCTGCGCAATAACCGGGAACGCCTCCCCAAAGAATACAATATTGCCGCACTGCAGAAGGTATTGGAATCTTTCCCTGATGACCTGGCCGTTTGTCAGCTGATGCCGGATAACCAAGGCATGGACGCCGTACTGCAACGGCACGAACAAACCGCCCAGGTTCTTTTCCTTTCCACATGGAGTAACAGTGACTGGTCTGCAGAAGACGAACAGCAAGCCAAAGGATTACTGGAATCAGAAATGCTTCCCGTCAATGATTTGTGCCTGTTCACCAGTGCCGTCATGCTCAGTCTGATGGAATGCTTCGATACCCGCAAATTCTCATGGTTGCTAGACGCCGTAACGCATGCAAATACGCAAGTAAACCAACGGGCTTTGGTAGGTATCGCTTTCGCACTTCTTTTTCATCCCACCCGTCTGTCGCTTTATCCCGAATTGACAGCCCGCCTTTCCCTGCTCAACGAAGACGGCAGTTTCGGCAAGCAACTGAACCGTATTTACATCGAGCTGCTCCGTAGCCAGGAAACGGAAAAGATAGACAAGAAGATGCGTGAAGAAATCATTCCGGAGATGATGAGGAATGTGAACATCATGCGCAACATGAAGTTCGGTTTTGAAGAGAACCCTGAGGAAAACGATCTTAATCCGGATTGGGAGAAAGCTTTTGAAAGTTCCGGACTGGGAGACAAGATACGGGAGATGAACGAATTACAGCTGGAAGGCGCTGACGTCTATATGAGTACGTTTGCACAACTCAAGACTTATCCGTTCTTTAAGGAACCGTACAACTGGTTCTATCCGTTCGACATGCATCACTCCAGCATCATCAAGGAATTCGGATTCAAGCCTACCGGAGACAATGCCATCCTCTCCCTTATCCTCCAATCCGGTTTCTTCTGCAATAGTGACAAGTATTCCCTTTGCTTTACAATGGCACATATACCACAGTCACAGCGTACGATGATGCTCAGCCAGATGACTTCCCAGGATTTGGATGCACTCATGGACGAAAGCAAATCTTCCGCTTTACGGCAGTATGCCGAACGACCGGATGTCATCAGCAACCAGTATGTCCACGACTTATACCGTTTCTTCAAGTTAAGCCAGCGCAGACACGAGTTCCGTGACATCTTCAAGGAAGAGATTGCCCTGCACCGTATCCCGGCACTCAAAGATATTCTGTGCAAACCCGAGCTGCTGATTACCATCGCCGATTTCCACTTCCGCAAAGAACACCCGGCAGAAGCATTGGAGCTTTATAAGGAATTGATAGCCTTGAACCATGCAAATGCAGACATTTTCCAAAAGGCTGGCTATTGCCTGCAAAAGGAAAAGAGGTATAAGGAAGCGATAGACGCCTACCTGAAAGCCGATGTACTAAAGCCCGACCATGTCTGGACAATCCGCCATCTCGCTACGTGCTACAGGCAGATAAGGGACTTTGCCTCTGCACTGGAATACTACAAGAAAGTGGAGGCAATCCAGCCGGAAAACCATAATATCCTTTTCTACGCCGGAAGCTGCCTTGCCGAACTGGAAAGATATGAAGAGGCTCTGCAATATTTCTTCAAGCTTGATTTCATCGAAAGCAATTGTATCAAAGCATGGCGTGCTATAGGCTGGTGTTCGTTTGTCAACGGCAAGTATGAGCAAGCAATGAAGTATTACGAAAAGATACTCGCCTCCAAACCACTCGCAGCAGACTATCTCAATGCCGGACATGTTGCTTGGAGAACGGGCAAAATAGAAAAAGCTGCAGAACTTTACAGTAAAGCAGCTTTGGAATATGGCGGGCAGGAGATTTTTAGAGAAATGTTCGGTAAAGACAAAGAAACACTTGTCAGACAAGGAATCAGTGAAAAAGATATCCCTCTAATGATGGATCTGGTTTAGACCTCCAACAACTCCCTGTACAGCCTCTGTACGGGGAGCCCCATTATATTATAGTAACTCCCGGATATGTTTTCCACCCCGATGAATCCAATCCACTCTTGTACACCATAAGCTCCGGCTTTATCCATGGGGTGGTATTTGTCCACATAATAGGCAATTTCCTCTTCGTTCAGTTTGGCAAAACGCACTTCTGTTGCCGCCGCAAAACTGCGTTGCCACTCAGTGGTAGTGATGCATACACCGGTAAACACTTCATGGGTACGTCCGGACATGTCGCGCAACATCTGCATAGCTTCTTCCCTATTCTTGGGTTTTCCGAGAACTTGTCCATCCAGCCAGACAATGGTATCTGCTGTAATCATCAATTCGTCCGGATGCATCATATCACGGTAGGCATCTGCCTTTTCCCTGGATATGTAGAGAGGAATATCCGCTCCCCGCAACGTTTCGGGATAAGACTCGTCCACATCGGGCAAAGTTCTTACTTCATATTCCACTCCCAAACCAGCCAGCAATTCTTTCCTTCGCGGAGAGTTAGAGGCAAGAATCACCTTATATTTCTTCAGATTATCTAACATCATATCATTTACGATTTGACGATTTACAATTTAACGATTGAAACAACTACCAACCAAAAGCTTTTTCATCTGCCATCCAAAGCCCTTGCACTTTCAATACCTGTTCCACAATGTCGCGACCACAGCCATAACCGCCTTCTGCATACGAAATATAGCGAGCCACAGCCTTTACCTCAGGCACAGCATCCTTAGGACAACACGGCAAACCACACTCACGCATCACCTCCAAGTCGGGAATATCATCACCTACATACAATATTTCCTCGTCCTTCAAGCCATGACGGTCACGGAAGTCATGGTAATCATGGATTTTAACAGAAGAACCCATATAGATATTTCCATCCTCAAAACCTAAAGAAGTAAAACGCTTGCGGACTGCTTCTGTACGTCCACCCGTAATTATACCCAGCAACACACCTTGCTTAGCGGCCAGATGCAGGGAATAACCATCCTTTATGTTGACCGTACGCAGAGGTTCACCCTCCGAACTCATAGGGATAACATTGGCACTCAGCACACCGTCCACATCAAAAACAAGGGCTTTTATCTTTTTCAAATCATAGTTTATGGTACTCATTGCACTTTTTTCTTGTTCATTATAATATACCTATATGCAGCAAAACATTAGTTCAAAAGAGGCAAGCATCGGCATCCGGTTATCTTATTGCCAACCGATGTATATTCTCGCTAATCTCCCGATATAGTTCCAGCATTTGCGGCTCATCGGCAAGCATCCGCAGATGCTCGTCAATGACATTCTCATCATAGCGCACAGCCGGTCCTGTCTGTGCGGCAAGCGGTTCCAGCTCATGCACCTTGCGGGCCGTCTCGTCTATCAAGGGGAGCATTGCCTCGAACGGCAACCCGTACTTTTTCAGCAGTTCAGCAGCCAACACATACATGTGATTGGTAAAATTGCACGTAAACACAGCCGCCAGATGCAAACTTTTGCGCTGCTCAGAACTTGCTTCATACACTTTTTCCGATAGGGCGGAAGCAATGTCCTTCAGAAGCTGCACATCCTCTTCCGAGTTGCTTTCCACAAAACACGGTATCTGTCCAAAATCCACTTCACGCTGCTTACTGAAAGTCTGCATCGGATAAAGCACTCCATAACGCGCAACATGCCCCTGCCAAATATTCATAGGAATACTGCCGGCTGTATGCACCCATAAAGCATTCTCCTTTCCAGAAACAATCTGGGGTAATAATTCTACAAAAGCCGCGTCCTTCAGCGAAACGATATAAAGCTGCGCCTCCTTCGTAACCGCCTGCAGCTCCGTGGTATATGCAGCTTCCACCGTCTGTGCCAATCCCTGCGCCGATTCTTTTGTACGGCTGTAGACCTGCACAATACGAAACCCTTTCCGATAAAGAGCTTTTGCCAGATTAGTAGCTAGATTTCCGGCACCGATAAAGGCAATGGACATATCTTCTATACTTCTTCCTGCCATACGCTTATCTTGTTGCCAACCAATACAGAATAGCCCCTAATGCCAGCAACGCCAACGGCAGCAGATAAGCGGACATCGTACCGAGTAAGGCAGTTATCAACCCGAAGTTCAATATCAGCCACAAACCTATCAATACCAATCCCACTGACTTGTCATGCTTGAACAGCAGAAAAATCACTGCGGTATACAATAGAAAATTATCCTTATTCATCACCCACGGCAAGCCGATTGCAGAAAAATGCACCAATTTGTCCACCAAGTAAAGAATGCCGAATACAATCAGTGTGATGGCAGTGGCCTTATATGTATCACGGTTATTGTTTGCTTTTGCTGCACTCACTGTTACTTTCCTCCGTACTTATTGATATGTATCTTTTCCCACTGCAGATTGTCTTCGTTGAAAGGCTTGCGCTCCATCCCCTTATGGCCGATAGCAATAACACTAAGCACCTGCAACTGCAAAGGAATATCCAACACCTCGTGCACATACTCGCCGGAAGGCATACCGGAAGCCGTAAAACGTTCGCGCACCTGCACCCAGCAGCTTCCCAGCCCCATATCTTCGGCCTGAAGTTGCAGGTAGATGGAAGCAATGGAGGCATCTTCTATCCACACGTCGCTTGCCAGCGGGTCGGCAACAACCACTACTGCCAGTGCCGCATCGGCAATAAACTGCGATGCCTGCTCCTTGCAATAGGACAATTCCTTCAATTTATCCTTCTCGTCCACCACTATGAACTGCCATGCATTGCTGCGTTTCGACGTGGGTGCCATCAGGGCTGCTTTCATCAAAGTGACGACTTGTTCTTGTGTCAATTCTTCTTCTGTAAACTTCCGCATGCTGCGGCGTGCTTTTATCAATTCACTGAAACTTTCCATAATGATTTTATGTGCTAATATGCTAATGTGCACATCGACACATTAACAATAATTTCTGCAAAGATACGAGATTATTTTTTAAATTTGCAGGCCATGCCTTTGAAACTCACTACATATTACCGTGGGAGCAAGGTTCCTGACCTGCCAGGCACCAACACCTTCCATTCCACAGAGTTGTTCCGAATCTACGAGGAAACTCCGGGGTATACCCCCATACTCATTGTGGCATCCGAAGATGACAAGCCCGTTGCGAAACTGCTTGCCGCCATACGTAAAAGTGTCCGCATGTTTCCACCCGGCATCATCAAAAGATGTGAGGTGTACGGTACGGGAGAATATTTCAATAACGAGGCAGACAAAGAGACTATCTTCAGTGACATGCTGCAAAGGCTTACCAATGAAGCATTGCGCGATTCTTTTCTCATCGAGTTCCGCAACCTGGAAAATGCCATGTTCGGATACAAATCTTTCCGAGACAACCAATACATCGCCATCAATTGGCTGCGGGTGCGCAACTCGTTGCACAGCGTCGAAAAGGTGGAAGAGCGTTTCAGCCCGTCACGTATCCGGCAAATCAAGAAAGGCCTCAAAAACGGTGCCCAAGTGCGGGAAGCACGTACCAAAGAGGAGATTCTCTGTTTCGCCCAGATGTTGCGCCACGTATATTCTTCCAAGATACGGCGCCACTTCCCCAGTATCAAGTTCTTTCAGCATCTCGAAAACCAGTTGACAAAAGGGCAGCAAAGCAAAATCTTCATCGTCATTTATAAGGAGAAGATTATCGGTGGCAGCGCATGCATTTATTCAGATGATAGCGCCTATCTATGGTTCTCAGGTGGCATGCGCAAGACTTATGCCCTGCAATATCCGGGGATTCTTGCCGTATGGAAAGCACTGGATGATGCCAAACAACGCGGATACCGCCACTTAGAGTTCATGGACGTGGGACTTCCCTTCCGTAAACATGGCTACCGTGAGTTCGTTCTCCGCTTTGGAGGAAAACAAAGCAGCACCCGACGCTGGTTCCGTTTCCGTTGGAACTGGCTGAATCGGGTGCTGATAAAGATGTATGAATGATTCTTACCGAAATCAGAAATTAGTGTAGACCACATATCCATGAGCCGGTACATTAACCTGTTTATTTACGGTTTCACTTTTTCCTGTAAAGTAATTGGTCCAGTTACCAGGAGTGGCAGGGAAAACAATATCAGTAGCGGTATGTGTAAAGTTACCCACCACCACCAGTTGCTTACCCGTTATACTTTTTACCAATAATGTACGACCGTTGTCCCAATCAGAAGTTTCCACCTTCCATGTCAAAGTTGCATTTGCATCAAACAACTCCGGATGAGCATTGCGCAGCTTCATCAAACCTGCATAAACATCGTGCAGCCCTTTACGATCGGCGTTATCTAAATATTCCCAATGCAAAGGCTTCCTACCGGTACGGCCATTTTCTTCAATAGAGATGTCATATCCCATCTCTCCGAACTGCCAAACCATCTTAGGACCAGGAACGGTAAGGAAGAAAGTTGTATTTAGTGCCAACTGATTCATACGGGCATCAAGGTCGGTTTTCAGCACACCATCACCCCATTGCGACTGTTTGTAAGCTGTGCGTTCTTCATCATGGCTTTCCATAAAACCTACCCATGCAGTGTTTTTCT
>NZ_JBCNZM010000020.1:44770-51165 GCF_040227615.1 Bacteroides sp. RTP31139st1_H2_RTP31139_211217
CCCCATAGCCGACTGACAATAGGCATTATTCAAGTTACGCCATAAGTGCATACCATCAGCTGCCAGTTCATTTTCTTCCTTTGAATCACAGAAATGCTCCAAGATAACATAAGAGTCCTTTTTCACTTCCTTGATGGCCGCATTATAATCCTTTAGGACGGCAATGCGACCCGCATCGTAATTGGATGCTGTACTTTCAGTGCAAGAGGTTTGTGTGAACCCTTTCGTCAAATCAAAACGAAAGCCATCCACCTTATATTCCTTCAACAAGAATTGCAGATTACGCTTCACAAACTTACGCACCAATGGGCTTTCATGATTGAAATCATGGAACACGCTATAAGGATGAGGTGCTTCCACATTGAAGTATGGATTATTCTTTGCAGTCTTATCACCATCCCAATAGAGTTTAGCCAGCGGATTATTTCCTGTAGCATGATTATAAACCACATCCAGAATAACTGCCATACCAGCCTCATGACAAGCATCAATGAACTGCTTATACATTGTTTTTGTCCCATAAGCTTTATCCATCGCAAAGAAAAAACAAGGATTATACCCCCAACTGTCATTGCCGTCAAACTCCTGCACCGGCATCAACTCAATAGCGTTGACACCCATTTCTTTCAAGTAAGAAAGCTTTCCCATCGCACCGTTAATGTCACTCGTAGCCGTAAAGTCGCGCAAGTGCAATTCATATATCACTAATTGCTCAGGATTTGCTATTTTAAAATCATTATACTTCCAGTTATAACTATCTTTCTGTATCTTGAAGGTCGAAACGATTCCTACCCCTCCCTTAGGATAAACCAGGTTTTCATTATAGGTAGAAGCTGAAATATCTTTATCATTATCAGGATCCAGTATTTTTTCAGTATAAGCATCTGCCAAATGAATTACTTCACCTTCCTTTGTACCCACATAGTATTGGAAAGCATACTCTTTACCAGCATCTAACCCCGCCAACGTAATCCACCAACATCCGGAAGCATCATCACGATACATCTGCGACTTTTCGTCATTACTTAAGGTCCAATTGTTAAAGTCACCCACAACATGTGCAAAATCCTTATGATTTCCATTCACATCTTTATCATAAAGTACCAGTGTCACTGTAGAATTATCCATTATGTTGATACCTTCGACCATATCAGCCGGTACAGCGGCAGTTTTAATCTCACCGGGTACAAATCCTTCATATTTTGTATCAGTTACCGCTATAAAGGAATCAGTATCTATTCCTTTTTTACTACCATCCGCACTACGAATCACTATTCCAAGTTGGTTCACCGGTGTCTTTCCACTCCCAAACCACTCCCGGATATTCGGACTCAATGTAATACTCCAAATATTAGCCTCAGATAAAGTCATCTTACATTTATCTTTGTTTTCTGCCCACTCTGCAGGCACGAATTGCCAACGACCTTCACTGACAACACCAATATGTACATACACATCTCCTTTATACTCATAGAGGGCAGACTTTGTATCCGCTTTAAACGTAATGACAAGAGACTGATCAGCATCTGGTACCACCGGTGTATAACTCAGACCAGCAGGAATTGCAATTGCATTGGCAGCTTGAGTGACGGATATTTCTTCCCTTTTTGAACCGGATATAATATTCAATTGTGCTGTACGCGCTATTCCAGTTTCATTTTTAGCAACAGAAACCATAATCGTAGCTTTTCCTGACAAGCCTTTTGCCGGATTGATACTGCACCAGCCAATATCCTCACCACTCAGCTCAGCAGTCCATTGATATCCGGCCTCAAAACTGACACTTTGTGAAGAAGCAGCTTCAGCAAAGCTAAAACCTTGTTCAAAAATAGCTTCACTACCGGAGGCAGGAGTCAAATATTCCTGAAACTCCTCTTTGTTGTCACTACATGCCGTGAATGCCAGCAGCACGCTGAAGCATATCAAATGCCATAAAACAAGATTCTCACGTTGAACGATAATTTTCATAATATGAAGTATTTAAAGTTATCACTTCACAAATATAACCGGAAAAGAAAGGGCAAATCAATTAACGTAAAGGAAAACGAGAACAATATCACGAAAACGTTTGCATATCAAACAGAAAGAGGAGACCTTACACAATATAATAGTATAGGGTCTCCTCTTTTATTAAAATCCAGCCGTCAGAATCTAATTATTCTATACTCTAATGCATTCAGTTTAATTTCATTCATCAATTCCAGAGGTTTATTTTCGTAAATATCAGTAGCTACATGATGCTTCCAACCCTCCGGTAAGATAACAGAAACATCTCTATTACGCACATTAACCAATATCATAAAAGCATCTTTACCATCACTTTTCTGATACATCAAGACGTCTGAAGCAGGATACCCAGTTAATATTCCTTTCCGAAGTGCAGGATATTTATTATACAATCCCATTAAACACCCATATTCTTGATAAATATCCGAACATTCGGACCAATCCACGGATGTATATGCAAAAAAATTAATAGGAGCCTCATGTCCAATTTCTTGTGAACTATAAATCAATGCTCCACCATGCAAAAAAACTGTTCCAACAAAAGCAGCCATAGCTGCCCTTTCACTTCCTAACTCCACAATTGGCGACATTTTAGAAGCCTCATCATGATTGGTAATAAAACGTAATTTCATTTTTCCTGCCGGAATTGAGTCATACTCGCTCCAATCCACCTCCAACAAGCGTGCCGCACTACTATCATTAACGAAAACATCCCGCATCGCCTCCATCAAATCCCAAGCATAGTTCATATCAAATCCTGCATCAAAATGATCTTTGCGCTTACCTTCTGCCAACATTAACAATTTCCGATTTGGAATAGCCCTCAGAGAATCAACAGCTTGCTTCCAGAAAGTATATGGAACATAATCAGCAGCATCACAGCGAAAACCATCTACACCAACTTCTTGTATCCAATATTTCATAGCATCAATCATTGCAAGGCACATATCTGCATTATCGTAGTTCAAATCTGCCACATCATTCCATCCCGTTCCTGCAGGAGAAATTATATTTCCGATACTATCCTGAGTATACCACTCTTTATGTTCTTTAATCCAAGCATGGTCCCAAGATGTATGATTAGCAACCCAATCTAAAATTACACTTATTCCTTTTTCATGGCATAATTCCACTAAACGCTTAAATTCTTCTACTGTTCCAAATTCAGGATTTATTCTTTTATAATCTTTGATACAATAAGGAGAATTCACCGTATTTACCTCACCAATCTCATAGATTGGCATAAACCAAACAACATTAACACCCAAAAACTGAATAGAATCAAGATGTTTTGATATGACATTAAATGCATTCTTCAGAGCAAAAACACGTGGATTGATTTCGTACATCACAACGTCTTCTACAGCAGGTAATACTTGCTTTTGTTCAGTAACTATCTCGCGTTTTCCGGCACAAGCATACACTGTCAATAATACAAGTATAGTATAAAATAAATTCCTCATCTATTTACAATTCATTGGTCTGACAAATAAAAAAGGATTAAAGGTCCCCCCCTTAATCCTTTTTCTATAAATAAGAGAGCCTTAATTGGCTGTCATTGTAGCATTCTTAGCTTCTGGATCCAATACAATCGTGTATGTTCCAGCTGAAACTTTAATATTTCCACCATCCTGCGTCAGCGCACCTAAACTACCACCAAAGTTTATAGTCCAAGCTGCATCCCATCTGAATTTCATTTCACCATCACCTAATGTAACAGTCACCGACCACTTTTGCGTTTCAGCATCATAATCCATTAAAGTGCCTTTATCCCATCCACCAGGAGTAGCATCACCAATAATCTCCCAACCTGTCTTATCCAAAGTAGCAACCATCTTCTTAGTATCGGCACCTACTCGATAATAACCGGCAGCCTCAATCTTAACATTACCGCCATCACCGATAACAAACGTAGTTGATGTCTTAGCCTCATTCCAAGTAATATCTCCAACAACACCAATCCACGTACCAGAATCATAGAACTTGAATTCTGTATCGGCAGGGAAATAGTGAGTGCCAGTATATTTGAAATCACGAGCTGCAGATTCTACCTTATAGCAATCATCAGCTTCCGGCTTCCAACCATCACCACTCTGATAGCTACCAGGCAATGTCATTGCAGAGCTAGAAAGCTCAATCGTTGTTTCTTCCATACTATAAGTATATTTTCCTGCATTAGTCAAATTTAAAGTAATAATATAGGGACTTGCCTTTACCACTTTGAAATTTTGACCTCCAGCAACCAAGTTACCGGCCAACTCAGAAAGTTTACCTTCTTCTGCTCCATAATTGAATCCCCAGTCATTATTGGCTCTAAATTTGAATTCCTTATCGAGCAACGGAGTAACCACTGTCCAAAGACGAGTAGTGGTATCGTATTCCATCTGGGTATCTTTGTCCCAACCACTAGACGTAGCATCTCCAATTACTCCCCAAACCAGCCCTTTCTCTGATTGGGTTACCTTACCTTCCGCATCTAAAGTAATTTCAATGAAACCTTTACCATCAGCAGTAACTTGCTGGTCTTTAGCCAATACTTTCGTAAGGTCTGCACCATCAATGATTGCATAAGAAGCAGCACCATCAAAATTGGCATAACCACTATAAATGCCATCACCGTCAGGGTCACCTATCAAATAGGCAGTAGTGTAGTCCCAATCAGGATAGCCAACAGCTACATAAGCATACTTCCATGTAATATTATCTACATTAGGGTCATAAGGTGTAGCCTTAAAAGTTATTGAGTTACTAGCTGCATCAGTATAAGCATCATATGCCTCAGAAACCAAAGAAACAGTAAAATCATACGTTTGCCCCGGATATGCTCCTACCTTAGCCAATAAAGAATTCATTTCACTATTTGTAAATGCCAGTTTTGCATCCCCTGTTTCTCCTATTACAATACTCTTATTGGTAGAAGTATTTGTTAGAGTTACAACATAATTAACTACTGCAGAAACTCCATAATCTGCCTTATCCCAAGCTATTTCCGGAAATTGCGCATCCTTATTGTCTTTAGTAATAGTAATGTCTGTTTGGGAAAGCGCATGCAATGCAGCAGCAGTCTTCAATTCCAATATGGGGGTAGCATCCTCCTCACAAGACATCAATGCGAAGATTCCAGCCAAAAGTAAATAAATATATTTTGTCTTCATATCATTCATGTTTAATCATTAATATTAGTATCCTTCATTCTGTACCAGGTTCTGATTAGAACCAACATCGTCTGAAGGCAAGGGGAACACTTGATAAAAGCTTTCAACAGATTTTCCTGCCGCAACTCCACCCTTCCATGGCCAAACATAATCAGCAGAAGTATATTTACCGAAGCGAATCAAATCTGTACGTCTTTGAGCTTCGTAGAATAGCTCACGTGCGCGTTCATCCATCATAAAGTCCAAAGTAAAATCACTATCGGAAATAGGTGCGGACGCCTTGTCTGAATATGCACGTTTACGCAAATCATTTACATATCCCAAAGCCTCTGTTTTTGTTGCTCCTTGTCCGCCACGAAGAACAGCTTCTGCTAAATTCAAATAGATTTCACCTAAACGGAATAATGGATAATCTGTCCAAGCTTCCGCAGATGCAGGTTTACTTCCATCTTTATTCACATTATAAAACTTGGTAACGGGAATGCCATTATTGACAAAATCAGCTTCATTTGTGATCTCAATATTTGTGGTAGCTTCTGTACGCAACATTGCTTTACGAGTATCCTTATCACTGCTATCCTCTTTTTCAAAGATATTATATAAAGACGACTTAGCTCTAACACCTTGCCAACCTCCCTTTGCATTCGTTTCTTCTTGAAAATCAGCAGAACCCCAGCATAACAAAGCTGTCATACCTCCCCAGGTCATTGTATCTTCACCTTCATATCTCAATGGGAAAATCATCTCTTTGGATTGGTCATTATCAGCTTTGAACATATCGCCATAAACCGGTTCCAATTGGTAACCTGCTGAAATAATCTTTTTAGAATAAGTCACACATTCAGTATATTTATTTACACCTACATACGTGTCTGCATTCAAATACAAGCGAGACAATGCAGCCCACAGAGCAGCTTTATTAGCATGTCCATAATTATCATTAAATCCAACTACAGGATCAAGCATATCACTTTCACATGCCAACATTTCACTTTCAATGTATTCAAATAATTGATCTTTCATAATTTGTTGTGGACGAACGCTACCAATAGGGCTGTTTTCATCTACAAACGGAACATTACGATACAAATCCAAAGCATACAGATACATCAAAGCACGCATAAAACGAGCTTCTGCACGGAAAGTTTTAATAGAAGCCTTTACTTGCTCTGAACAACCTCGTGAGGCAAGTTTATCATCAGTTGTTTCACGTAAAAACGCATTTGACAAGTT
>NZ_JBCNZM010000021.1:0-1071 GCF_040227615.1 Bacteroides sp. RTP31139st1_H2_RTP31139_211217
GGGTTAGATAGGTTGTAGTTTAATTGTTTTTTACATTATCCTTTGGCCTCCTGATACAAGAAGCGTTTGATAGATTTCTTCGGCGTTTTTTCAAATTCTTCAGGATAGATTTTCATTTTGAATATCTGGCTGTATGCGGGCAGTTCTGCATTCAGTGCCACACGGTTTTCCTCCATGACGCGTTCGATGTCGTCATTGTTCAGCCCATGGGCAAAGGCATCATCGAAGTCGGGGTAAACCAGACCTACCAGTTTCTCATTCTGCTGCACGATGATGCTTTCGGCTACATACGGCATATTGTTCAGTTTGTCTTCTATCTCTTCCGGGTAGATATTCTGACCGCTCGGGCCGAGGAGCATGTTCTTGCTGCGTCCCTTGATGCTTACGTTGCCTTCGGCATCCATCAGGGCAAGGTCTCCGGTGTGCAGCCAGCCGTCTTTGTCGAGTACCTGTACGGTGGCCTCGTCGTTCTTGTAGTAACCCAGCATGACATTGGGACCACGGCAGACAATCTCTCCCGGAATGTTTTCGGGATCGGATGATAGGATTTTCACCTCCATACGCGGTGCGGCCTTTCCGCATGAACCGGGTTTGAAGCGGGTCCAATCCTCGTAACAGATGATGGGGCCGCATTCCGTCATTCCATAGCCTACCGTATAGGGGAAATCTATCATCTTTAAGAACTGCTCCACTTCCTGGTTGAAGGCAGCTCCTCCTACAATGACTTCTGCAAAGTTTCCGCCAAAGGCTTGAATCATTTGTTCGCGTACGGTTGCTTTTATCTTGTCGTTAATGATGGGTACTTTCAGCAACAGCTTCATGGCGGGGGTTTCCAGCTTGGGCAGTACGCTCTTCTTTATAATCTTTTCGATAATGAGCGGAACAGCCACAATCAGGTTAGGCTTCACTTCGGTGAAAGCTTGGAAAATGATTTTGGGGCTGGGCATGCGAGTGAGGAAGAATATGTGGCAACCTACGGCGAATTCATACAGAAACTCGAATGCAAGTCCGTACATATGTGCCATTGGCAGCATGGAGACAATCTTGTCACCGGCTTTCAGCGGCAATACT
>NZ_JBCNZM010000021.1:1081-49454 GCF_040227615.1 Bacteroides sp. RTP31139st1_H2_RTP31139_211217
GTATAGTTGATGACCGCCAGTTCGTCGGGCTGGTCCTTGTGATAACTGACATGTTCCTTGCGGAAGTTCTTGGGGTATTTCTTACCGAACATTTCGTTGAGATGTTCGCGGGCATAGTCCAACTTTTCGCTGCGGGAGACAAGAATGTAGAAGTCTGCCATCATCATGATGCCCTCTAGCAGCGGCATAGCACTTTCGTTGAGGTTTTCCCAAACCTGGTCGCCTACGAAAAGCAGTTTGGCTTCGGAATGGTTCACGATGTTGTGTACATTGTCTGCCTTGAACTCGTGAAGGATGGGGACGATTACCGCACCGTAGGTCAATGTTGCGAGGAACGTTACGCCCCAGTGGGAACTGTTGCGGCCACAGACGGCAATCTTATCGCCTTTCTTGATGCCGCTTGCCTCGAAAATGATATGCAGCTTTTCTATTTTGCGGGCTACGTCCTTATATTGTAGGGTTGCTCCCTTGTAATCGGTCAAAGCGTCTAAATCCCAATTTTCCTTTATGCTATTCTCTATATAGGCGATAAAACTTTGTTCCATGATATTTAATTGCACATTTGGTTGAAAATTGTGCAAATATAAGGGTTTATATATAGAAAGCAAACTTTTATAAGGAAAATAGTTTTTATGGTGGCTATTTGTTAAAATTCGACAGTTATACCTAAAGTAGGCAGGATAGTGCCGCTTTCCTGCTTGAGGTATTTCATTTTATAGCGCTGTTCGGCAACGGGAGCGGACGGATTTTCGATGATGCCCGTACTCATTATCACATCCGGTTGCTTCAGTTTGTTGCCGGTGATATTCTGTATGTCCAGGTAGATTCCTATCATGCAGTGATGGAAGTAGAAGGACTTGTCCACACGCAAGTCTAACTGGGCAAATTTGGGAAGCCGCCCGGTATTGTAGTACGCATAGTCGTAGTAAGGCTGTCCTTTGGCATCCCATGCTTCTACGAGTGATGATTTGTCTTCATCATAGGGAGTGTAGGGGCTGCCGCCTATATAGCTTAGCTTGCCTCCTATGCTCCAGCGCTGGGACAGGTTGTATGTACCGCTCATGTTGAGGATGAAACGGTTGTCCCAGGCGGATGGAATGAAGTCTCCATCTGGACGGTTGCGGTATTCGCTGCGGTATAAGGTGAAGGAAGATACGAGATTGAACTTGCCGGATGCCTGCCAGCGGAACATGGTTTCCAGTCCGTAGGCCCTTCCGCTGGCTGTAGGGACGAGTGTTTCGTTGCCGGTGACACCGTAATCGTTTCCTTTGCATGCCAACGGAATGTTGTCTTGGAGGGAAAGTGGCATACGGCTGTAACGCTTGAAGAAACCTTCTGCAGAAACCATGAGCCGGTCTTGCAGGTGCCAGTCCAGACCGAGGCTGCTTTCAAAGACCTGCATGTACTTCAGGCCTTTGTTGAGATATTGCCCTTCATTGTCTTTATATCCTAAAGCGGTGTAGGGAGGCGATTGGTGGTAGAGGCCGGTACTTCCGCTCAGGGTCCATTGTTCCGAGAGTTTGTAGGATGCAGAGAGGCGTGGGGAGAACTGTTTCCAGAGCTGCCGCATCTTTCGGTTGTAAGTGTTGCCGTCCATACGGATACCGGCAGAAAGTGCCAGACGCTTGTCGGCGGTGGTATAGTCGGAAGAGAAGAAAGCCCCCCAGCCGAAGATGTTGAGTGAGGTTTCGTAGATGGAGAGCGTACCCGAATGACTGCCGTATAGTCTTTGCCGGCTGTGGTTTGCATAGATGGAGTTGTTCAGTTCTGCTCCTTCCTTTAGGGTCCATGCTCCCAAGCGCGTTTGGTTTTCAAAACGCAGGGTGGTCTTTTGCTCTGTGGAGCGTAGGCGCAGGGTCAGGTTATCTTCGGAAGAGTCATCGTTGTTGCGGTATTTCAGATTACGGTTGTTCAGGTAGTTATGGCTCAGTATGAGGGATTGCACGTGCCTTCCATTGTAGTGTCTGTAAGAGGCTCCGAGAGTGAATGTTTCCTGATGGATGGTGGGGAGATAGCTGAGCAGATATTCGGCATCTTCTCCTTTTTCATCGGTATTCAGTTTCATCTTGTCAATGCCTGCAAGACCAAGCAGGGTCAGCTCGCTGTGCTCGTTGAAACGGGTTTTTGTTTTGAATTGTCCGTCTATGAAATTGGGCAGGAAGGGCAGTCCCAAAGCTTTGAACAAGAGTTGCAGGTAGGACTGGCGTGCGGAAAACAGATAAGTGGTGCGCTGCCCCAGATGGCCTGCTCCGCTGAGCGAGACTTCCGATGCGCCGATGGTGGCTTTGAACGCCTGCTTGTCCGGATTTCCGTCCTTGAGGCGGAAGTCGAGGACGGAACTCAAGGCTCCGGAGCGGTTGGCGGGGAAGGCACCCGTATAAAATGTAATCTCACGTATCAGGTCGGCATTGACAATGCTTACCGGTCCTCCGGATGCACCTTGAGTGGCAAAGTGGTTGATGTTGGGAATTTCGATGCCATCCATATAAAAGCGGTTTTCGGAAGGAGAACCGCCCCGAACAATCAAGTCGTTGCGATAGCCGATGGGAGAGAAAGAGACGCCGGGATAGGAGCGTACGATGCGCGAGACATCCCGGTTGGCTCCGGGACTTTTCTCTATTTCCTGCAAGCCGATGATACGCCTGCTGACTGGGCTTTCGATACTTCGCCGGAAGGGGGAAGGCACCACCACTACTGTGTTCAGCAGATTGGCATCCTCTTCCATCTCTATCTCGATGAACGGGGTTGAGGCTGAAACAATATATTCGGGGGTGGAAACAGTCTGGTATCCTATGCAGGATACCTCAAGGCTATAGATGCCCGGAGGTACCTGCTCTATCTTGAATGTGCCGAGTGAATCGGTGGACGCCCCTTTCCCGGGGATGCCGGCAACGAAAACGTTGGCGTAGGCCACGGGTTGTCTGGACTGTCTGTCGATGACTTTGCCGCGAACGGAATAGGTCACGGGAACCATCATGGCATGTACGGTTGGGCTGATACCTGATAAAAGTATCAGCAATATAAACAATACAGCTCCCACCTTGTGCCGCATGACATTCATGGCTAATCAGACGTCACTAATTACTTTCCCAAGTACCATCGGTACATGCGTTGCACACCTTCCTCGATATCAATCTTATGATGCCATCCCAATGCATGTAACTTGCCGGGATCGGTCAGTTTGCGCATGGTGCCGTCGGGTTTGGAAGTGTCGAAGGTCAGCCGGCCTTGATAACCTACGGTGTTGACAATCAGTTCTGCCAACTGGCGGATAGTGATTTCCTTGCCCGTACCGATATTGATGTGGCAGTTGCGGATTTCCTTGTCGTCCAGCTTGAAGGTATCTTTGAAGTCGACGTGTTCCATGACGAAGACGCTGGCATCTGCCATCTCCTCGCTCCAGAGGAATTCGCGCAAGGGGGTGCCGGTACCCCATAATCTCACTTCTTCTTCTCTGATGCCGTATTTCCGGAGGATATTCAGAATGTCCTCTTTGCTGCTGTCGCCGTTGATGCCTTCTACCGGACGCAGGTTCATGTCGTGGCGTACGGCATTCCAGTCGCCTTGTTTCAGGCAGTGGGCAAGGTGTATCTTGCGTATCATGGCGGGGAGCACGTGGCTGCGTTCCAGGTCGAAGTTGTCGTTGGGGCCGTAAAGGTTGGTGGGCATCACGGCAATGTAGTTCGTACCATATTGAAGATTGAAGCTTTCGCACATTTTCAGTCCGGCTATTTTGGCGATGGCATAGGGCTCGTTCGTGTATTCCAGCGGAGAAGTGAGGAGTGCGTCTTCTTTCATCGGCTGTTCGGCATCACGGGGATAGATGCAGGTGCTGCCCAGAAAGAGAAGTTTTTTCACTCCGTGGCGGAAGCTTTCGCCGATGACGTTCTGCTGTATCTGCAAGTTCTTGTAGATGAAGTCGGCACGGTAGATACTGTTGGCCATGATGCCACCCACAAAGGCGGCGGCAAGGAATACATATTCGGGCTGTTCCTCGTCGAAGAAGCGGCGTACGGCAACTCCGTCGAGCAGATCGAGTTCTGTGTGGGTCTTGCCGATGAGATTGGTGTATCCTTTCTCCTCAAGATTTTTCCAGATGGCAGAACCTACCAGTCCCCGGTGGCCTGCTACATATATTTTGGCATTTTTGTCTAACATTGTTGTCTGAAAGTTTAATAGTTCATTCAAAGCTCTTTGCTTCTTAAATACAGTTTCTTCACAAATTTCATGTCGTGCTCTGCCATGATGCGTACCAACTCTTCAAAACTGGTCTGCCTCGGATTCCATCCCAGCAGTGTTTTTGCTTTGGTGGGGTCGCCCAGCAATTGTTCCACTTCGGCAGGCCGGAAATATTTGGGGTCGACTTCCACGAGGACTTTTCCGGTCTGTGTGTCGATACCCTTCTCATCCACTCCCTGGCCTTCCCAGCACAGAGTGATGCCTACCTCCCGGAATGCCAGTGTCGCAAATTCGCGTACGGTATGCATTTCTCCGGTGGCAATGACGAAGTCTTCGGGGGTGTCGTGCTGCAGGATGAGCCACATGCACTCGATGTAGTCTTTGGCATATCCCCAGTCGCGCCGGGCATCCAGATTGCCCAGATACAGCTTGTCCTGGAAGCCTTGGGCGATGCGGGCAGCCGCCAGTGTGATTTTTCTTGTCACGAAGGTTTCACCTCGGCGTTCGCTCTCGTGGTTGAAGAGTATGCCGTTTACAGCAAACATGCCATAGCTTTCGCGGTAGTTCTTTGTAATCCAAAAGCCATACTGTTTGGCTACGCCATAGGGGCTGCGGGGATAGAACGGGGTCGTTTCGCTTTGCGGCACTTCCTGCACTTTTCCGAAGAGCTCGGAAGTGGAGGCCTGGTAGATGCGTGTCTTCTTTTCCATACCGAGAATGCGTACGGCTTCGAGCATGCGCAGGGTGCCTACGGCATCGGTTTCGGCGGTATATTCGGGCACGTCGAAGGATACTTTGACATGGCTTTGGGCGGCAAGGTTATATATTTCGTCCGGCTGCACACTCTGGATGATACGGATGAGAGAGCTGGAGTCTGTCATGTCTCCATAGTGCAGATTAATGGTACGTTTCTGTTTCATGTCGCGTACCCACTCATCGAAGTAGAGGTGTTCGATGCGGCCGGTGTTGAAAGAGGAAGAGCGACGCAGGATACCGTGCACTTCATATCCTTTCTGCAGGAGGAATTCGGCAAGGAACGAGCCGTCCTGCCCGGTAATGCCGGAGATAAGGGCTTTCTTCATAATGTATGCTTCTTGTTATTATGTCTTTTCGGACTGCAATATTCGTTATTTTCCACGAGATGGCAAAATATAAACTATTTCTTTCCCATCACTTTGTCGATAATCAGTGCGATTGCCCCGTCGCCCGTCACATTGCAGGCAGTACCGAAGCTGTCCATCGCTATGTATAGTGCAATCATCAGCGCTTGTGCCGACTCGTCGAAGCCCAGCATGGATTGCAGGATGCCCAGTGATGCCATGATGGCGCCTCCCGGTACCCCGGGAGCGGCTACCATAGTGATGCCCAGCATGAAGATAAATCCTGCAAATAGAGGGAAATCATGGGGCATGCCTTGCATTATCATCAGTGCCAGGGCGCATGCCACAATCTTCAATGTGCTGCCCGACAGATGGATGGTGGCGCAAAGTGGGATGACGAATCCGGCAATATCGGCAGAGATGCCGTTCTTCCGACTTTGCTCCAATGTTACAGGGATAGTGGCGGCACTGGATTGAGTGCCTAGAGCCGTGAAGTAGGCAGGCATCATTCGTCCCAGTAGTTTGAGAGGGTTCTTGCGGACAAACAGTGCCGCAATGCTGTATTGGAATACCAGGAGAAAGATGTGAAGCAGGAAGATTACACCGATAATCTTAATAAAGACCATCAGGATGCCGAATACTTGTCCACTGTGCGTCATGTTGAGGAAAATGCCGAAAATATAGATGGGAAGCAGCGGCAATATCACTGCACTGATCATGCGGATGACAATCTCTTGAAAATCGCGTGCCGCATTTTTCAGTACCTCACTTTTCAGATGAGCCAGGCCCAGCCCCAGTGTGAAGGCAAGTACGAGTGCGGTCATAACATTCATCAAGGGCGGGATACCCACGGAAAAATAGGGAAGAATGCCTTGAGACTCACTGACTTCTTCTAACGGCACCCCGGTTTCTATGAGGGAAGGAAATACCGCCATACCGGTGAAATAGGAGAGAAAGCCGGAGAATAAGGTAGCTCCGTAAGCAATGAGCGCCGTGACGACCAGCATCCGTCCGGCTCCTTTGCCGATGTCGGCAATGGCAATCGTGACCAGTCCCACAATGATGAGGGGGATGGAGAAGTTCAGGAATTCACTGAAAATGGCATTGAATGTTACGAACAGCCGTACCAGCGAAGCCGGTAGGAAATTTCCGAAAAGTATACCTAAGATAATGGCAATGATGATGCGTGGCAATAGTCCGATGTGGAAGTTCTTCATGAGCATTGGTTTTCTGTCTGGTTGAAAAATAGGCTTTCGCTGACAAAAGTACTATTTTATTTTCGTAATTCATACGAACAAATGCTGTTAGCATTTTGTTTCCATATAAAGACAAAATTTACATGAATATGAAGAATTTAAATAAAACAGACATTGGACTTATCGGTCTGGCAGTTATGGGCGAGAATTTGGCCCTCAATATGGCAGATAAGGGATGGAATGTTTCGGTATATAATCGTACGGTTCCGGGAGTGGAAGAAGGGGTGGTGGAGCGTTTTGTGAACGGCCGCGCCAAAGGGAAAAAAATTGAAGGCTATACAGATATAGCCGAATTTGTAACTTCCATTGCCATACCCCGCAAAATAATGATGATGGTTCGTGCCGGCAGTGCGGTGGATGAACTGATGGAACAGCTGTTTCCCCATTTGTCCGAAGGGGATATCCTGATTGACGGTGGTAATTCCAATTATGAGGACACCAACCGGCGTGTGGCATTGGCCGAAAAGAAAGGCTTCCGTTTTGTGGGAGCTGGAGTTTCCGGTGGAGAGGAAGGAGCGCTGAACGGCGCGTCTATCATGCCCGGAGGATCTGAAAGTGCCTGGCCTGAGGTGAAGCCTATCCTGCAGAGTATTGCGGCAAAAGCATCTGACGGTACCCCGTGCTGCCAGTGGATTGGTCCTGCCGGTTCCGGTCATTTCGTCAAGATGATACATAACGGTATCGAATATGGAGATATGCAGCTTATTGCCGAAGCTTATTGGGTGATGAAGAATCTGCTTGGTCTGGACAATGGACAGATGGCGGAAATCTTTGCTGATTGGAATGAGGGTAAGTTGCGTAGCTATCTCATTGAAATTACCGCCAACATACTGCGTCATAAGGACAAATCAGGAGGTTACCTGATAGATAAGATATTGGATACCGCCGGACAGAAAGGTACGGGCAAGTGGTCCGTTATCAATGCGATGGAGCTGGGCATGCCGTTGGGGCTGATTGCTACGGCTGTGTTCGAACGTAGTTTGTCGGCACAGAAGGGCTTGCGTGAAACGGCTTCCAAGCAATTTGTATGCCGACGCTCGCAGGCGGTGTACAACAAGTCGGAGATGGTGAAGGATATCTATTCCGCACTCTATGCTTCCAAATTAGTGTCATATGCTCAGGGATTCGCCGTGTTGCAGCGTGCATCCGACGCTTTTGCCTGGAACCTCGATTTGGCATCCATCGCACGCATGTGGCGGGGCGGCTGCATCATCCGTAGTATTTTCCTGAACGACATAGCTACGGCTTTCGAGGCAAAAGACAAGCCCAAACATCTGCTGTTGGCTCCTTATTTCAAAAATGAAATGCAGCTGTTGCTTTCCGGCTGGAAACATCTGGTGGCACAATCCATGAAAGAGGAACTTCCGGTGCCTGCATTCTCGTCCGCCTTGAATTATTTCTATTCGCTGGTGTCTGCCAAGTTGCCTGCCAATATGATTCAGGCGCAACGTGACTATTTTGGTGCGCATACCTTTGAAAGGACAGACGAGTTGCGTGGACAGTTTTTCCATGAAAATTGGACGGGACACGGAGGAGATACGAAATCGGGTACGTACAATGTGTGAGAAAGGGGGAGAAGATGATGAATAAATTAGTGATTGTTATATTCGGCGCTTCGGGTGACTTGACGAAGCGCAAACTGATGCCGGCGCTCTATACTTTATATAGTGGCGGGCGGTTACCGGAAGGATTCTCCATTCTGGGGATAGGACGCACCGAGTATACGGATGCCCGTTACCAAGAATATATAATGAGTGAATTGAGTAAGTTCGTAGCTTCCAAAGAGCAGGTGGAAGATAAAATGAGGGATTTTTGCAGCCATCTGCATTACCAGACATTGGATCCCGCCGAGGTTGAAGGCTATCACCTGCTGGACGGACGTTTACAAGAGTTTACCGGTGAGAAGAAACCGGACAACCTGCTGTTCTATCTGGCTACTCCACCTTCCTTGTACGGTGTCATTCCCTTGCACTTGAAGGCGGCCGGTCTGAACCGTCCTGATACGCGTATCATCGTTGAAAAGCCGTTCGGTTACGATTTGGAGTCAGCCAGAAAGCTGAATAGCATTTATGCTTCCGTTTTCAAGGAGCATCAGATTTACCGCATCGACCATTTTCTGGGTAAGGAAACGGCGCAGAACATTCTCGCCTTCCGTTTTGCCAACGGAATCTTCGAACCGCTATGGAACCGTAATTATATAGACTATGTGGAGATTACAGCCGTAGAGAATCTGGGTATCGAAGGACGTGGCGGATTCTATGAAGGTGCCGGAGCCCTGCGCGATATGGTACAAAACCACCTCATACAGCTTGTGGCGCTCACTGCATTGGAACCGCCTGCCGTTTTCAATGCCGATAATTTCCGCAACGAGGTGGTGAAGGTCTATGAGTCATTGGCCCCCTTGACAGAGGAGGATTTGGAGGAACACATTGTCCGCGGACAATATACGGCTTTGGGCTCGAAAGCCGGGTATAGGGAAGAGAAGAACGTGGCACCTGATTCGCGTACCGAAACGTATATTGCCATGAAAATCGGTATTAACAACTGGCGGTGGAAGGGTGTTCCTTTCTATATCCGTACCGGCAAACAAATGCCGACAAAGGTGACTGAGATTGTTGTACATTTCCGTGAGACGCCCCATCAGATGTTTCGTTGCGAGGGTGGACATTGTCCCCGTGCGAATAAGCTGATTCTCCGCCTGCAGCCCAATGAAGGCATTGTGCTGAAATTCGGCATGAAGACTCCCGGACCGGGATTTGACGTGAAGCAGGTGATGATGGACTTCAGTTATGACCAGTTGGGCGGGCTGCCTACCGGCGATGCCTATGCCCGTCTGATAGAGGACTGCATACAAGGTGACCCTACACTCTTTACCCGCAGCGACGCGGTAGAGGCTTCATGGCGCTTTTTCGATCCCGTGTTGCGCTATTGGAAAGAGCATACGGATGCTCCTTTATATGGGTATCCCGTAGGTACGTGGGGACCTTTGGAAAGTGAAGCGATGATGCACGAACATGGTGCTGAGTGGACCAATCCGTGTAAGAATTTGACTAATACAGATGAATATTGCGAGTTATGAAAAGTTATGTTTACCATTCGGCTACAGCTACGGCACATGCGTTGATTGAACATTTGATTGCGATGATGGAGCGTGAGCCGGAAAAGACCTTTTATTTTGCATTCAGTGGGGGAAGTACTCCTTCGCTGATGTTTGACATTTGGGCCAACGAGTACAAGGAGGTGACTCCTTGGATGCGGATGCGGATTTATTGGGTGGATGAACGGTGTGTGCCGGCAGAGGATTATGAGAGCAATTATGGTACCATGCGCCGTTTGCTGTTGGATGAAGTAGGCATGCCTGATGAATACGTTTATCCTATTTATGGAGTGAACCGCCCGGAGATTGAAGCAAAGAACTATTCGACGCTGGTTTGCCGCACGGTTCCGCTTTGGGGTGGCTTCCCGGCCTTCGATGTCGTTTTGCTCGGTGCTGGAGACGACGGGCATACCTCCTCTATCTTTCCGGGGCAGGAATATCTGCTTTCTTCCTTTCATCCTTATGAGGTGAGTGTCAATCCCTATAATGGGCAGAAACGCATAGCCATGACCGGCTGCCTTTTGTTTGCTGCGAAGAATCTTATTTTCTTTATTACCGGCAAGAATAAGGCGGATGTGGTCCGCGATATTCTTGATTCCGGGGATACCGGTCCGGCAGCTTATGTGGCCCACCATGCCGAGCGTGTGGAATTGTTCCTCGATGCTCAGGCCAATGGCGGGAAAATGTCTACTTAGATGTACCGCTCTCCAGAATGCTTACGATGGAGAATAATGTAAAGCAGATGCCTCCCAAACCTGCCAGTACGCGTGCAGGGACAAAATAGGCATTGTGCAGGCTTGCCATCTCAAACAGAAAGGCGGAGAGAAACAGACAAGCCAGGGCCGTGAAGACCGGAATCAGCGGGATGCGGTTGGCCAGCTTGAAAGTGTTCCGCCAGATGGCGGCAAGTAGTATGACTTTGCTGGAAATGCTGTAGCATACCAGTCCCAGGCCTATCATAATATATCCTGTGGAGGAGAGTGCCGGATTGCTGTTGGCCAAGACCAGAAGTCCCCAGAGAATGCTGATGCTGCCCATTATCAAAACAAGGGCCGGCCATTGTTTCCGTTCAGACTTTGTATAGTTGTTGCGTATCTGGCGGACGATGGTTGCAACCAGCGCCACCAAGCTGGAACAGATACAAGCAAGTCCTGCCATGACATGGCCTGCTACATAATATGCATTGTGCTCGCTGCTTTTTGACAATAGCCAGAAGGCCCATATCCATGCCATTACTGCCATAAGGGTGGCAACTGCTATCAGGATATATCCCTGGGAGGAATTGAATGCATCGGCAGGTTGTAGCTGGTCGGTACGTTCCGAGTTGGCGGGAATGAGGGTGAAGCGGGTGGAGGCTGTGGCTGTGGTAGCTACACAAGCTGTGATGAAACCGACTCCGCAAATCACGTGTCCTGCCACGAAATTGCTTGCCGTGGCAGCTTCGTGCATATAATTCCAACCATAGATTACTGTGAGTACGGCTGCCAGGTAACCAATAACCGGAAGTGCGTATCTGGCTATCGGATTGTAGGTATGAATAATTTGTCTAATGATTGTTGCCGCTGTGGCGAACAAGGCAATGCAAATCATCCCTAAGGAAAATACTACCGGACCGGCCACAAATTTTGCCGAATCCAGTCCTTCGTGGAGCACAAAGGCTCCGTAGCCGAAACAGAAAAGGGCCATCAACAAGGGTATAGCCCTGAAAAGAATACTGATACCGTAATTCATAACTGTTGTTTTTAGAGTTTCCTCTTCAAACAGCGTTTCTGTGGCTTTGTTCCTCCTTTTAAGATTTATTTGTGATGAGAAGTGTTTCCCTGTCCGTATTTAGGGAGCCAGCCTCTCCTTTTTCCAGCTGCCATCCGCTTGTTGGGAATAGAGGAAACGGTCGTGTAGCCTGCTTTCCCGTCCTTGCCAGAATTCAAAACGGAAAGGGGTGACGGCAAAACCTCCCCAGTTGTCGGGACGTTTGATACTTTGCCCTATCCATGTTGCCGCTTCGCGGACGAACGCGCGCATTATCTCCATACGGCTGCCGATGACGTGACTTTGGGGTGAAATCCTCGCCCCGATTTTACTTTTGTAAGGCCTGCTTGCAAAATAGGCGTCAGAATCGGCAGGAGCGCATCTTTCAGCTTTTCCTTCAATGTGTATTTGCCTTTCCAGTTTGTGCCATACGAAAGATAAGGATATATACGGATTTGCAGTCAGTTGCCGGCCTTTTCTGCTTTCGTAGTTGGTGAAGAAGATGAACCGGCCATTTTCCACCCCTTTCAGCAACACTGTGCGTGTAGAGGGATGTCCGTCTGACGAGACTGTAGCTACCGTCATGGCGGTGGGCTCGTACTCATCACTATGGATAGCATCGTTCAGCCAATGGTCGAATTGCTCAAGGGGATTGTCGTTGAGGTTACCCGGTGTCAGCCTGCCTTTCTTATATTCTCTTCTGATGTCAAAGAGTTGTGATTTCATTATCGTGTGGTTTTATCAGGAGTGATATATTGTTTTTCTATGTAACAGTCTGAGAGGGCTGAATGTTTTTGTTTTTCTGCGGAAAGAAAAATATGGAAGAAGGAAATGGCTGTGTTGATACTTAAAAAAATGGGGGTGTGTCAAAATTCACCACAGATTACACGGATTAACACAGAATGAGCTTAATCTACTGATAGTCAAAGATACTTATCTGTGCAAATCTGTGTAATCTGTGGTGAATACCAGTTTCGACACACCCTCGGATATTGGAGATTACCTTATGAAGACAAGTGGAAAGTGGACACTGGCATGTCTGCTATTGTAATTTAAACATTACGGGAACTGTGAATTTACAACGGACCGGTTTGCCTCGTTGCTCACCGGGTTTCCATTTGGGCATGGTGGAAATCACACGGATAGCTTCTTTGTCCAGATAGGGATCTACGCCTCTTACTACTTTTACATCTACGATGCTGCCGTCTTTGTTGACAACGAATTGTACTATTACGCGCCCCTGGGTTCCGGTCTCTTGTGCAATAGTCGGGTATTTTATACTCTTACCCAGATATTGCATCAGACTCATGCCATTATAAGAAAACTCGGGATTCTTCTCTACAACTTCAAAAATCTCATCCTCTACCGGAATCTCTTCATCTACGGTTGGAGATATGGGTTTGATGATTACAGCTTCACCGATTTCTTCGGAAGAGGCAATGGCTGTTTCTTTCACATTGTCATTATCATCCACAATTGTCAATACCTCGGCAATTGCAGGAGCTTGAGGGGGTGGCGGAGCTACTAATTCGGGTTGCTCCGTGATAGGAATTTCAATTTCCTGCTCAAATACGTTCTCGGTAATAGCACCGCTCATGTCAATCCTAACATCACGCTTCGACCATTCAAATGCAACGAACATGAAGACCAGCACAATTACATAACCTACAAGTAGCCAACTTGACTTCTTGTTTTCCAGGCTTGCTTTGGATGTTTTCTTGATTTCCATAATTTACAAGATTATTACCGTATAATGGTTGTCGCGAAACTAACATTATACAGATGTGATTAGTAAAATCATAAAACATGCGTGCCCACTTGTTTCTGTATTAAAGATAAGAAAATGAATGTTATGTTGGTGTTTGATATGTAGTTATATATAGTTTTTTAAATTTGCTTTGATAATTTTTCTGCTTGTGGATTAAATAGTGTTGATATGTAAAAAGCACTTCCAACGTTCGCTTACGGAGGAAGTGCTTCACACAAAAACTAAACTAGACTTATTGTATTGAAAATATAGCTATAATCTGTGTATCACTTCTTTATAGGCTGGTTTAAATCTGATGTCGACAATAAATAGGAAAAATCAGCTCATGTTTTGTTGTATAACGTTACTTTTCTCAATGTTCTCTAGAACCTCGTCGATGAAAAGCGAACGATAGTGCGGACATTCCAGTACACCCTTTTCTTTCGCTTCCCGGTATACCTTGGAGAACAGTTTTGCTTTCTCCTTGTCGGTGGTCGGCAACTTATCTATGGGAGTGGCAAGGAACCGACACCCCCAGCCTTTGCAGGTAGGGGTGAGGGAACAATGGTTTGGAGTTTTCCACTGACATGAGCATTCGGTAATTATTTGATTCATATTTGCTATAATCGAATTGACATCAATCTTTGTGCTCATACATGTCTATTGTCTTGAAGAAATCATCCTCGTAATTATAGATGTCATCTAGGGTTTCAATAACATGTTTCACATCTTTCTTGTTTTCATCAATAGTGGCTACATACTTAGTGGCTGTATTGAAATACATACGACAAATAGGTTTGCGATTGTTGTCATCAAGCAGAATACTGAAATAAGTCTGTGCATCACGATATACTATGCGGGATATATCTACTTTCTTTCTACAGATAGCTTTTACAATTCTGTATGCATCTAACTCTTCTTCTGTAGTGACAATCTTGGATTCTGTATTTACTTCTTCTGTAGTCTCTTCTGATGTGTTTCCACTGTTTTTTGTTTGGCTTTCCTCTATTTTGGAATCACTAACTGTCAAAGCTCCTTTCAAACGGTCATTAATAATATCGTTGATATGTGAAGAGATAGCGCGTTTGACTAAAGGTGTGAATTGGTCTATTATATTTTGAAGCATTCTACCTTCATAAACTTTGGTAGCAAACATTTTCACAAAATCAGTGCTAGGCGAGGAGAATTCTTCTTGGATAATAGCCTTTAATTCTCCCATGTACTTTAATTCGCTGGCTGAGTTCAGAATATTGTCCACATCAAAGTATGATTTATGGAATTTTTTCAGTTCCTCGATTTGATTATCCCTTAAATCCGTAATATCCACTTCCAAAAAAGGCTTATCATCCATTATATTGGGTTCTTTCAAATCTGTATAGAAGCGGTAGATAATTCCATTGGTCAAAAGTCCGAACTTAGCTTTTGATACGTTGAAATAGCGTAGTAGTTGGTTATCATGTAGGTTTAAATCTTGCTTCCAATGCTTACATTCAATCAGCAATATAGGCTGGTCGTCCTTCATGATGGCATAATCAATCTTTTCTCCTTTCTTGGTCCCAATATCGCAGGTCATTTCTGGCAATACTTCCAAAGGATTGAACACATCATATCCCAGAGCATTAATAAAGGGCATGATGAAAGCATTTTTAGTAGCTTCTTCTGTCTGAATGTTATCTTTCAGCTTTTCAATTCTATCAGCAAGCTGTTTAATAGTGTCTTTAAAATCCATAGTATTTTACTTTTTAGATTGATATTATAGTCTCATATTGCGTTCAACAACCTTAATCACGTTGTATATCTCCACTACATCATCAAGGTTAACGGTGTAGTCATTGAATAACTCATTGAGCGAGTGGCAGGTGATATTACCTTTATCATCTTGGGCCGTGATTTGCTTGATGGATATGCCGTTTGTACGGTGTACAATAACGAAGTACCAGTCGTTAATATGAAGTTTGGGAAGCCAAAGGTCACGTCTTACTTCCCTTGCTAAAACCTTGTCACCATCGCAGATGGCAAGCCTGCTGTTGTCATCCATACTGTCACCTTCTGCTTCAAATATGCGGTATTTTCCGTGATAGGTCTTATCTACGATTACCGGCATTGTGGGCAAGGTGTCTATATATTCGGTATCTCCATATCCGGCGAGATAACCACATTGTGCTTTGATGTGTATAACGGGCACGTTCATGTAGCTTAAATCGTCAACTGGGCGGGCGTTGGAGTGGTACGTCTGTGATGGAGCATCGGTAAGCATATTTCCTTCACCAGTTAGTAGCCATTCTAAATTGTATGCAGGGAATGCACTAACTATCTTTTCACATGTTGCACGTGAAGGTGTACGATGCTCGTTAATAATGCGAGTGATAGTTACATTATTAGATATACCAATAGCTTTACTGAATGAATTCTTATTCAAGCCTTCTTTTTCAATAATAAATTCAACTCTTTTCCAAGCTTCCATATTTGAATATACTAACAGTTAGTTAAATGTTGTAAATAAACTAACTTTTAGATAGTAAAAGTTTGTATTTGTACTAACTGTTAGTATCTTTGCAACATCAACGTCAACAACGACTACAAAATAATGAAAAATAGTTGAGTTGGCAAAATTAAAGTAATACCTAAAAAGGAGTAGTTCTTTGATTTATTGATGTTGCAAATTTAAAAAGGGGTAGTATTTCTACCACCCTTTCAGTTCTTAACCTCTATGGGTTCGTTCTGACGGCTGTCTATTTGAAAGGATGCAATAATTACAGACTTGCAAGCCACTTCTTGCCTGATTTGGTGAATGTCCATAGGTAAATACCGCCTACTATTGCTACTCCTACTGCGAAAACGAATATTAATACTTCCATACTATTTTAATATTTTGTTTGCCAGCAATGCCGACAATACGGTTAATACTATTCCAAACATAGCAACGAGCCACATTGTTGCGTTTTGGGTGTCAGAGAACAAAGGTAGTGTAATTCCTATGACCAACCCAGCGAAAGAAAGTTTGGATAAGTCGAAGAAATATCCTGCGAGTTTGTCTCGTCTAGTCTTATCTTTTTCTTTCCGTTCTTGCTTTACTGCTTGTTGTTCGCTCCAGTTCCCCATAGTTATTTCTTTGAAAGGTTCTCGATGGTACGTTGCTGGCTCTCTATGACGGAGAACAGGCGTTCGTTGGTGATGGGGGTTGGTACTTCTGATTGTCTTGGTAATGAAATTCCAATCAATTCTGATAGGTCTATATTCGTTGCCTTAGATATAATCATCACCTCTTCTACGCTACGCTTCATTAAGTCGTCATATCGTGGCATATTGTTGGGGTGAATACCTAAGGCATCGGATACAACTTTATAGGCTATTCCCTTTTCTTTCAGCAATTCTCTTAAGGTCATACAATCATATTATATTTTATTAACTAATAAATATATCATAATTGATTGTTATAATCAAAAATGATAGTATATTTGCAACGTCAACAACGACAACAGCAGCAAAGATGCGAAGTTTGAGTGAGATAACCAAAAAAACAACATACCTAAAAAGGAGTAAGACAATGAAAAAGTACGATTTACACAAGATTATGAAAGCGGCTCACGAGATATACAGAAAGTATTTCAAGCTATACCAGCTTACTCACGGTGTACAGACTTTCGGTGATTGCTTGAAACTCGCTTGGGCTAACGAAAAGAAACGTGTTGCTGATGAAGAAGCGAGAAAGGCTGAGAAAGAAGTAATGAAAGCAGCTTTGGTACGACCGGAAAGAAGAAGTTCTTATGATTACTGCAACGCTCCAGCTTCAGCTTACTACAATCAGAACAGCAAAGGTGCCTTCGGTTCCCGTTACGTAGGCGATTAAGATAATTATTCGCAGAAAAGGCAGCTACATATACCATGCAGAACAGCTGTACGCTTAACATGAATACTTGCGCAAGTGGCGTGCAAAGCCTTGCATGGGCGAATTGAAAGATTCTCCGTCCGGTCATTGAGCCTACCCTTTGATGGGAGACGGAGAACGAGATGGAGTGATTGCCCTAAGCAATCCGTTCCAGAAAGCGATACTGGCGCTTACCCTCAATCCCAGCATAGAGGACGCGAGAGATACCCGGAGTAGCAAGAATTTGCGACGATGTCTGAATGGAAGTTCAGAACGAGCGAAAGATTTGCAACGGTGCGAAATAAGAAGCCGACATGCCCCGAACGGTCATGCAGCGAAGTACAGTAGCTGATAACTCCGGTGGGAAGAGCAGAGAGAGCTTATCGGGGCACGAATATTAATCGAAAATAGAGAGAATATGAATGAAATAATAGATTACATTAAGGATTCACCAATCGAGTATGCGATTGATGCCTTGTCTGTAAATTATGTGATACAGACTATTGTTCAAATGGTACTGTTCCCCTTTGTGCTATACTTTTGTTGGAGGGTTTTTAAAAAGATACTTCGTAACATGAAATAATTAACAGAAACTCCTTACAATAGTATATGTAACCAATACGATGATAAACAGCAGGAATGAAACATACGAACATCCTTCACAGAATACGAAGATTTTTCTTTTTGGTATGCTTTCATATACGTAAGCTTGACCGTGCGGTAATTCCCCGTTATGATATTTTCTTAGGTATTCCCGATAGGTGCGCACAGCTTGATTGCTCAACACTCTATTCTCGTATAAAGATATTCCAGAGAAAAGGATACAGAGTGCATTTACGCATATTGCAGTCACAAGGAGAAGCTTGTTGCAAAGACTGTCCTCTGAAGGACTGCTTAAAGAAATGATTACTGCAAAGGTGGTTGAAGCTACCATTAAAAGTGTTGTTTGTATTTTGAATACCCATTCTGTTCGTTCATCCAGAGAACGCATGTAGAGTCTGATTAGATTTCTTTCACTACTCATGCTTACTTAATTTTAAATGTGGCAATGCAAAGTTAAGTAAATCTCCCGAATAAAGCGTGATGCCGCCAATCGGATTGGCTCGGGAGAGCTCAAATACTAATCATTAAAATTTTATAGCGATGAAAAAGCGAATAATCACAGAAAACTACACTCCGGCTTTGAGAGATATGGAGGTAGGGGAAGTTCTAACTTTTCCGGTTAAGGCGTATAATTCCATAAAGGGGACAATTATCCCCCGATTGAGATTGGAGTTCTGCGTTGAGGATGCTGACTGGAAAGTAGGGGAGGTTGACAAGAGGAAAGGTATTTTTGATGTGGAAAGGGTCGCATGATGATTTCCCTTTCTCCTACGGAACTGCTTGTCGCGAATGAGTACTGCAAGGGGCTTGCCGACAAGGAGGTGGCGGGCAATCTGAATAAATCGGTTTGGACTGTCAAGACCCAGAAAAGAACGATATACCGGAAGTTGGGTATTTCCAAAGATACGGAACTGCTTCTGTATATGATTTGCGATAGGCTTAAGCGTGATTTTGACTTGAAGGAATTGCGCAGGCACGGACTTGAATTCCTCTTCTCTATTTTATTCTTATTGATGCAGGTTACTTGTAATGATATTGACTTACGGAGAATGAGAATACCATCACGGGTACGGACAGCCATGCGATATATAAGGACTGGCCGAAAGAATAATAACGACTTTATTTTTTAACGGTATGATATACGAAGTGAATGGTGATTTACGCAGTTCCATGTTGATTGACGGGACAGCGGAGGCGAGATTGGCAGACATCCTCACTATTATGGATTCTCGCACTTTTCCAAAGAGAGAATCTGAAAAAATAGTAGGAGGTCCGGGCAGGTTAAGAGTGTTGGTAAATACTCAAAGAGTGAGAGTTGAGTATAAATCTAATGGGAGAAGCTATTACAATGCTTCGGATGTGTTGAGCTTTGCAAAAGTAAGAAAGGGAAAGAACAATGAAAAGAAGAATCATTATAAACGTGCTACTGCTTAACGTATTGGCACTACCATGTTTATTGATGTTTAATGATGTAGACTCGGTAACGGGAGACTGGAATTATGGTATAAACCTTTTTGGCCTTGTGTATTCGTATTGGTTTTATCACAATGTCCTGAAAAAGGTGTTCAAGATATAGACCTCAGCGGAGGAAGTGTTTCACACATAATTAGATTGATTTAGAATTAGACATGGGAGTTGTCTCTACTCGTGAGAGCAGGGACAGACACGGGCAATTAGCTCAGCTTGGTAGAGCGGTACATGTAGTTAGTATTGGTAATTTGTCATGGTATTGTTTAAAGGTTTCATGTACAGGTCGCGGCGTTCAAATCCCGCATTGTCCACAAGCTTTTTATTGTTTAATCTATAATTCCGTTGTAAAGGACAACGTGAGGTGAGAGTCCTCATTTAAGTTTTTATTTTGCTTTTGTTTTAAGTGACTATCCCGGTGTGGCTTGACCGCCTATCCGGGAGCAACTTTGTTGACCTGCCTGCCCAGTCTGTGAAGATATGGTAGGCAAATATGGGCGTTCGGTGTAATGGCTAACACAACTCATTTGAGGAGATTGGCGGTTCGAGTCCGTCAACGTCCACAATCCAAGAGAGGGTTATTTAGTAGTTTTGTCGTGTTTTATTTTTTGTTTGTGTTTCAAGGTGAACGGTTTGTGAAAATAGTTCACCTATTCTGGGAACGTAGCTCAGTGGATAGAGCACCGTGTGTGGTGGAAGGTTGAGAGTTCGATTCTCTCAAGTAGATTCTTAGCTTAATGGGAGAGCACCACAAGCGGCGGTCGGTGGTTCGAATCCATCCGTTTCTACAAGCCTTTATGAGAGAAAATCCGCTTTTAGTCCGAGAGTAGGGCGAAGATAGCGCAGGGAATCATCCGCGCGGCATCGGTTAGCCGTTGACTCTATCTGAAAGGTAATGCGAAATCGGATAGGATTAGGAGTATTTGTCGTTTGCGCCCCGGAGAATACGCTTCGGGGCTTTCCTTTGGCTATTTTTTTATTAACCACTTTAATATTTTCTATTATGGGACTTATCAAAAGACCTAACGAGCTGACCGTTAAGACTACCTTGTCAGCACTGATTTACGGCCAACCTGGCATGGGAAAAACAACTCTTGCATTATCGGCTCCCAATCCGGTATTGTTCGATTATGACGGCGGTATTCACCGTGTCAATGCCGCCCATCGTGTACCGACCGTTCAGATTACAAGCTGGGACGAGACGAACCAGGTACTTTCGTCCGAAGAAATCAAGGAGTTTTCCACTATTGTGATTGATACTGCCGGAAAGATGCTTTCTTTCATGGATAAGGCGATTATGGCAGCGAATCCGAAGATGAAGAAAGTGGATGGTACCCTTTCCCTGCAGGGTTATGGAGTACGTAAGAACATGTTCATCAACTTCGTTAATCAAGTCACACTCATGGGCAAGTCTGTTATCTTCGTGGCTCATGAACGGGAGGAGAAAGTAGGCGACGAAAAACAGATACGTCCGGAGATTGGCGGTTCGTCCGCAGGTGACTTGATTAAGGAACTGGATTTGGTTGGTTACATGGAAGCTATCGGTAAGGACAGAACGATTTCTTTTGACCCCTGCGAGAAGTTCTACGGGAAGAATACTTGTAATCTTCCTTCACGTATCAAAATTCCCGTAATCATTGATGAGTCTGGTACCGTAACGGGTGAGAATGATTTCATGACGAAAATCATCAGTACTTATAAGGAGTATCAGACGAAGCAGACGGAACTATCTTCCGAATATGATGCGGTTCTTGATGCTATCCGTGACGCAGTGGAACAAGTGACTGATACACAATCTGCCAATTCTGTTCGGGAAGCTTTAGATACCATGACGCATATCTTTGACAGCAAGGTACGGGCAGGCATGATGCTCAATGAGAAGTGCAAGAGACTTGGCTTGAAGTTTAACAAACTCAGCAAAAGGTATGAACCAGCAGCCTAAATACAGATTCTACCCGTCACTGCTCGATAAATTCGAGCAATATTTGCGGGCTGATGAGCAGGTAGAGAGCTTCTGGAATGTCGATAATGAAACGGGAGAATACAAGAAAAGTCCGGAAGAAATTGAAGCGGAGCTGAAGCAAAGCCTACTTGATGCGATAAACCGTGTCCCGTTTGAGAGTGAGGCAGCTGATAAAGGAACGGCCTTTAATGCTGTTATAGACTGCTATATCCACAAGAAAAAGCATATACCAAGCGAACGGGAGCCATACACCATTATCGGTGATGGAGAAACGAATACCATTCAGGTATATTTTCCTGCTACTGATATCGCGCCAGAGCGTAATTTCTTATTTGACCGTAGCTGGTGTATAGAGCAGTCGAAGTATTTCTCCGGTGCATTGTCCCAAGTCTTTGTGTCCGCAGTCATTCCCACTCGTTATGGTGATGTGGAGCTTTATGGGTATATAGATGAGCTCGTTCGTGATACCGTATATGATATCAAGACAACATCTAAGTATGATTTTGGCAAGTATGAACACGGCTGGCAGCGCCATGTATATCCTTACTGTTTGATTGCTTCCGGTCAGATGGAAAGCGTGAAAGCGTTTGAGTACACTGCCTATCAGATGAAGGGCGGTACCAGCCGGACGCCACTAATTAGCGGAACGCAATACCCGGAATACTACACTTATAACCATGAACAGACGATTAAGCTGCTTACGGCACACTGCGAGCATTTCATAGAGTTTTTGGAAGCAAACCGAGACATTATTGCTGATAAAAAAATCTTTGGATTAGAGTAATGGCACAAGAAGCAATTCTGGAAAAGGTCAACGGCGAGGTACACATAAGCAAGTCTTTTGACTTCATGTGTTCCCAGCTTCGTAATGGTCGGTATCGTGTAAAAATCGAAAGGTTCACAGAGCCAAGGACGATGTCACAGAATGCGCTTATGTGGTTGTGGTTTACTTGTATTGAGCAAGAGACCGGGACGGACAAGCAGGATGTACACGATTACTATTGTAACCGCTTTCTCAGAAGGACTTCGTATTTCAGGGGAAAAGAAATGGTCATTACCGGAAGCACATCGAAGCTCAATACAGTGCAGATGACTGACTTTCTAAATAAGGTTCAGGCCGATGCTGCTGCCGAACTGGGAATAACGCTCCCTCTTCCGGCTGACCGTTACTATAACGAATTTATCAACGAATATAAAGACAGGAGGTAGAAATGAATATCACCAAAGCAAAAATCACGAAAGACAACACGCTTGTTGCCTCTTTCAAGAACGAGAATGAGGACAATGTAACCATTGAGGGAAAGAATCTTATCCATAAGGATTTGCGTGCAGCGTTTAACGAATTGATTCCTCACCTTGCTTTCCTCTGTGAGCAGAAAGAAGCTGATGGAAAGGACTCCATAGATGAACTGCCGGAAGAAATCTTCTCTACATTCGAGGTCACGGGCTACACAGTTAGCGGTTCGGATGACAATGAAGGTGTGGTATTGGTTGGAAAACGTTTTCTTAAAAGTAAGAAGGTGCTTAACCTTATAGCTCCGTTTACCATGTTCAACAATGAGAACGAGGAATATAAGCATGCATTCGAACTGCAGCAGGCAATTGAGGCATGTAATTATGAGGTGGAACAGTATCTTACCGCTAAGAAATGGGCGGTAGTCCAGCAGGAACTTCCGTTCGATGGGGATATTCCTACGGACATTGCAGCCGACCCGGTGGGAGATGCTGCATTTGAAGAGGAAGCGAATGAGTTCCTTAAACAAGTGGTGGAACAGAGTGGCACTACTCTAACGATTGACGGGAAGAAAGTGAAGCCGCGCAATAAAAGTAAAAAAGTGAAGATTAAAGAGCCGGCAGCTTGATATGGCAGCACCTTTTTGTATCACCAAATATCCGGACGGCTTCAAACTGAAATTCATGTATCATCCGATGTTGGTTAAATGCGTGAACAATATTCCATCAGTCAAGGCTAACGCAAAGAAAGCATATCTTTTCAATGAAAAGGCGTGGTGGGTTGACTTGGCTGATGAATGGTATGTTGATACAATGGCGAAATGGGCGGTACAGCAGGGATTCTGCGGTTCCGTACAACGGTCGGAGCAAAGAAAGGCTGATATAAGCTTTGACATTGCTCCGATGCCGCAGCTGACCGTTTCCCACGGATTGCTACTTGAACCGTACGATTACCAGAAGGAGGGCATAGCCTATGCTCTGGCCCATAAACGGTGTATCTTCGGTGACCAGCCGGGACTCGGTAAGACCTTGCAGGCAATAGGCACGGTGACGATTGCAAAATCCTATCCGTGCCTTGTTGTATGTCCGGCAGCACTTAAAATAAATTGGCAGCGTGAGTTCAAGAAATTTGCTGGAAAGCAGGCGCTAATCCTTGATGATAAGAACAAAAATACTTGGCAGCGCTTCATTGAAACCAAGTGTTGTGACATCTTCATCACTAACTACGAGAGCCTGAAAAAGTTCTTTGTATTGGATGTGAAGAATGATACGCGGTTTACGCTGAAATCAATCACCTTTGACCCACGTATAACCCTTTTCAAGTCTGTAATCATTGACGAGTCGCATAAGTGCAAGTCTACCAAGACCCAACAGAGTAAGTTTGTTGAGGGCATCTGTAAGGGCAAGGATTTCATTCTTGAACTGACGGGAACACCGGTAGTAAACGATAATACTGACCTTATACAGCAACTTAAGATAATGGGACGGTTGGAGGATTTCGGAGGGTATAGGACCTTCACCGAACGTTTCTGTAATGGGCCGAAGAAAGCCTCCAATCTGAAAGAACTGAACTGGCGCCTTTGGAATACCTGCTTCTTCCGGCGTGAAAAAGCCAAGGTATTGACCCAGCTTCCGGACAAGACGAGGCAGTATATTGAGATGGATATCACCACACGGCTTGAGTATGAAAAAGCGGAAAACGACCTCATACAATATCTGCGTGTCTACAAGAATGCGGATGATGAGAAGATAGCCAAGTCCATGAGGGGCGAGGTGATGGTCCGCATGGGAATATTGAAAGCCATTTCTGCGCGTGGAAAAATCAAGGCGGCTGCCGAATTCATACATGACGTGATAGACGGTGGGGAAAAGCTGATTGTCTTTGCCTACCTGAAAGAAGTGGTAATGGAGCTGAAGAATATGTTTCCGAAAGCAGTGACTGTTACCGGCGAGGATAATGCTGCCCAGAAGCAGATGGCTGTGGATGCTTTCCAGAACAATCCGGATTGTACGTTGATTATCCTTAACTACAAATCGGGCGGTACCGGGCTCACCTTGACTGCTTCCAGCCGTGTAGCCTTCATCGAGTTCCCATGGACTTTTTCTGACTGTGAGCAGGCGGAAGATAGGGCACACCGTAATGGGCAGAAGAATAACGTCAACTGTTACTATTTCCTTGGCAGGAATACCATTGATGAATACATGTATGGTGTTATCCAACGGAAGAAAGGCATAGCTAACGGTGTCACCGGAACGGACGATGTGGTTAAGGAGAATGTGGTAGATATGGCTATGGACTTATTCAAAGGTAAATTATGAGAAAAAGACAGACTACACCGCAATCGGAAAGTCAGATACAGCATAGCTGTCTGACTTGGTTCCGGATTCAATACCCGTCTTTGAGTCTTATGTTGTTCGCCGTTCCCAACGGTGGAAAGCGTGATGCCAGGACTGGAGCACAAATGAAGTACGAGGGAAGTGTAAGGGGTGTTTCCGATTTGATACTGCTTGTACCTAAGAAAGGATTTTCCGCTCTTTGCATCGAAATGAAGAGACCGAAAGGGAAACAAAGCGAGGAGCAGATAAGATGGCAGAGAGAGGCTGAAAAATTCCGAAATAAATATGTGGTATGCCATTCTCTTACTGAGTTTATGAATGAAGTCAATTCTTACCTATTATGAACTATATTGAGCTAATAAAGAACTTCTGGTTGCAACATAACGCATATTCGCTAACTGTCACAGAAACCGCTTTGTATTTCTACCTGTTAGAAACTAACAACCTCTGTAGGTGGGCGAATACGTTTAACCGTAACAATGGTAAAGTTCTTGCAGACCTTAGCATAGCCTCTCTAAAGACTTTGTCAAATGCTCGGAATAGATTAAAACAAGTAGGATTGATTGACTTCAAAACGAAGAATGGAAGCCCGAATGTAGTGTACACCTTGGTAAAATTTACCGAGGTTGGTGCCGAGGTTGGTGCGCAGGTTGGTGCCGAGGTTGGTGCCGAGATAATAAAACATAAACATAAACAAAAACAGGTGGGTAATTCTGGCGAGTTATTCCCACCGGACCAACCTCCGAAAAAGAAACCTCCGAAACCCAAGGTAGAGTTCATTCCACCTACCGCCGAAGAGGTGAAAGAGTATTTCCGTGATAAACTTCCCGATTGGGAACTGCAAGCGGATATTTTCTACAATCACTTTTCCGGTCTCGGTTGGAAAACTGCTACCGGTGCCAAGGTGGAACGTTGGGATAGTCGGGCCAATCTTTGGATAATCGAGAAAAAACAACAGGACAATGGAAAAACAGAAAATCAAGCCCAAAGACAAAACAATCGGGATGCTGATAAGGCAGCAAAGGCAAGAAACCTCCTTGACGAATATGCAGCCATCGAACAGGGAAGTAATGCTATCAGCCATCAAGGAGAAATACCCGACCTTTAGTAAGGCTTCTGCCGTATATTCGACATCACTCCAACCGCTACTTCTTGCCGATATTGAGAAAGCATACAGTGAGAAGTCCCCCACGCTGTCAGACCTTGAACGGATGTACGGATATGGTTCCTCGTCTCTGTGGGTAAAGACGCAGTTACTGACCATTGATTTTGCTTCTTCCACGAAGGAGGGGGCCGATGAAAATGCCTTGAATGAGTTCTCTGGACTGTTCGTTAGCCAGTATCACTACATCAAACTGACGGAGTTCATATTGTTTGTCGCACGGTTCAAGCTGGGAAGGTATGGTAAGTTCTATGGTTATTTCGATACGATAACCGTTGGCGAAGCATTTCGGAAATTTCTTCGGGAACGGTCAGATGAACTGGATATTATCATTCGTCGACGCAATAACCAAGCTTTGGAGGAACAACAAGCTCCGGTAAAACGGAATCACCAACCGCCCGACGACTTACGGGCAAAACTGAATTTGAAATGAAAGAGACCAAACTGATAGCGACTATTCTGTCAATCCTGGCAGTATATGCCGCTTTTTATTTTGTCTGCTACTGGATAGCAGACTATTGTTTAAGGACTTACTTGTAACTGATGAAAAAAGACACACGATTATGAAACCAAGAAAACAACTAATTGACGCCGCCGTAGCCAATGGTAGCTTCAGAGAATGGGCAAAAGTTCCTAATGACTGGAAACCGAAGGAGATTGATTGAGTTATGAAATCATTGAAAGAGATATTATGCAGCTTAGAAGGGTTGTCCGACATTGAATTATTTGTCATAGACCTATTCTGTGGGGCCGGTGGTTTGTCGGAAGGCGTGGAAGAAGCCCGTTTAAATGGCAATAGATGTGCAAAAGTCGTTTGCTGTGTGAATCACGATAAGAATGCTATCCTTTCACATGATGCCAACATTCCTGATGCACTTCATTTCATTGAGGATATTCGTACACTGGAGCTTTCACCGATAAATACTATTGTTGAACGTATCCGTGAATTATATCCTGATTCGATGATAATGCTTCATGCTTCTTTGGAGTGTACCAACTTCTCGAAAGCTAAAGGCGGTCAACCGAGAGATGCTGATAGCCGGACGCTGGCAGAACATCTCTTCCGTTATATTGATGTTATAGCCCCTGACTACATTCAGATTGAAAATGTAGAAGAGTTTATGTCATGGGGAGATATGGATGAGAATGGGAAACCTATCAGCATGGATAAAGGAAGACTTTATCAGAAGTGGGTACGCAACGTGAAAAAATATGGTTACAACTTTGAACACCGTATCCTGAATGCTGCCGACTTCGGCGCCTATACCACAAGAAAACGCTTCTTCGGCATCTTTGCTAAAAAGAGTTTGCCGATAGTATTCTCTGAACCGACCCACTGTAAGGGTGGTAGGCAAGATATGTTTTCGCGGCTGGAGAAGTGGAAGCCGGTAAAGGATGTACTTGATTTCTCTGATGAAGGAACTACCATCTTCAGGGAAAAGCCTCTTGCAGAGAAAACGCTTGAGCGTATCTATAACGGACTTATCAAGTTTGTAGCCGGAGGAAAGGATGCCTTCCTCGTGAAGTATAATTCTATGAACCGTACGGGGAAATATAACGCTCCTGGGATTGACGAACCATGTCCGGTGGTAACAACACAAAACAGACTTGGAGTAGCGCAAGTTTGCTTTCTTTCCAAACAATTCAGCGGACATCCCGAAAGCAAGAATGTATCAGTGGAAGAGCCTGCCGGAACAATCACATGCAGGGACCATCATGCCTTCGTATCAGCGCACTATGGGAACGGCTTTAATCGTTCGGTAAACGAGCCGTCTGCGACAGTTACAACAAAAGACAGATTATCATTAGTAACTCCAAGGTTTATCGCCAATGAGTATTCCGGTGGAGGACAACATACAAGTATTGATAATATTTGTCCGGCAATTTTAACCAATCCCAAGCAAAAACTTATAACATGCAAGCCTTGGATTATGAATACTTCTTTCTCAAATATTGGTAGCAACATAGAGGAACCGGCACAGACAATAACCGCAAACCGGAAATGGCATTATCTGATGAATCCACAGTTCAACAGTGCTGGCAGCTCCGTTGATAACCCCTGCTTCACCCTGATAGCACGAATGGATAAGATGCCGCCCTATCTGGTAGCAACAGAAAGCGGTCAGATAGCGATTGAAATCTACGACAATGATAGTCCTATGACCGTGAAGATAAAGGAGTTCATGTCACTGTATGGCATAGTGGATATTAAAATGCGGATGCTTCGCATTCCTGAACTAAAACGTATCATGGGCTTTCCGGAAGATTATGTGTTAGTTGGTACACAAGCTGACCAGAAGAAGTTTATCGGAAATGCGGTAGAGGTTACACAGGCAAAGAAGAATGCCGAAGCACTTTGTGCAAAACTTAGAGATTTAAGATTGAAGAAATTAAAAGAAGTAGCTTAATGAAAGAATATATAGAATTTTTAAAAGACAAGATGGCCATCAGCTGTCAGACCGGGTTCGAGGTCAATCCGGATGAACTGACACCGTCGTTATATCCCCATGTGAAAGATACAGTCCGCTGGGCGGTGTCTGGCGGTTGCCGTGCGATATTCTCCAGTTTCGGTATGCAGAAAACCGTTACTCAGTTGGAGATACTTCGGGTAGTCCTGAAACACAAAGGCGGCAAAGGGCTGATAGTTTGTCCCAAACGTGTAGTGGTTGAGTTCCTTACACAAGCGGAACAACATCTGCACATGAAAGTGACCTATGTACGAACTATGGCTGATGTGATGATATGCCCGACTGACATCATGGTTACGAACTACGAGCGTGTGCGCGACGGTGAAGATGGTGTAAGAATAGAACCTTCCTACTTCACCGCAACATCATTGGATGAAGCGAGCGTATTACGTGGTTTCGGTACCAAGACCTATCAGGAGTTCCTTCCCTTGTTTGCGAATGTTCCCTACCGCTTTGTCGCCACCGCCACGCCATCGCCCAACAGATATAAGGAACTGATACATTATGCCGGTTATCTCGGTGTGATGGATACCGGGCAGGCACTTACCCGTTTCTTTCAGCGTGACAGCACGAAGGCGAATAACCTTACCCTTTATCCGCACAAGGAGAAGGAGTTCTGGTTGTGGGTAAGTACATGGGCGTTGTTCCTCACCAAACCGTCCGACCTTGGTTATCCCGATACCGGATATGAATTGCCGGAACTGCGTGTACATGAAGAAGTGGTTAGTGTTGACAACTCCACAGCCGGAACCGACCGTGACGGACAAGTGAAGATGTTCCGTGAGGCAGCTCTCGGACTTGCCGACGCAGCGAAAGAACGTCGGGACAACATGCAGGAAAAGATTGTCCGTGTGGTGGAAATCATTAACCGTCCTGAAAACAAAGACGACCATTTCCTTTTATGGCATGACCTGGAGAATGAACGGAAGGCTTTGTGTGATGCCATACCCGGATGTAAGGCTGTGTACGGCTCGCAGGATGATGAGGAAGCCGACGAAGTGATAGCGGACTTTAAGGACGGCCGTCTGAAATATCTGGCCGCCAAACCGGAGATGCTTGGTGAAGGTTTGAACTTCCAGTACCACTGCCATAAGGCAATCATGTTCATCGACTACCGTTTTAACGACAAGTTCCAGGCGATAGCCCGTATCTACCGTTTCATGCAGCAGCATCCGGTTGACCTTTATCTGGTCTATGCGGAAAGTGAGGGAGAGATATACAAGAGCTTCATGCAGAAGTGGGCGCAACACCGCGAGATGGTAGCCAAGATGACCGATATAGTCCGCGAGAACGGTTTGTTCGGCTTGCAGGCAGAGGAAAAGATGATGCGGTGGATGTTTGCTAGCAGGGAAGAAAAGTCCGGTAAACTGTGGAGGGCAATCAATAATGACAATGTTCTTGAATGCCAGACTATGGAAAGTAATTCGGTGGACTTGATTGTAACCAGCATCCCGTTCTCCAACCACTATGAGTACACTCCGACCTATAACGACTTCGGGCATAATGAGGACAACGGCAAGTTCTTCGAGCAGATGGATTATCTTACACCGGAGCTTATGCGTATTCTTAAACCCGGTAGGTTAGCTTGCATCCATGTGAAAGACCGTGTTTTGTTCGGCAACGCTACTGGTGACGGTATGCCTACCATTGACCCGTTCAGTGAAATGACTGTATTCCACTACATGAAACACGGTTTCCGCTACATGGGGCGCATCACGGTGGATACGGATGTGGTAAGGGAGAACAACCAGACTTATCGGCTTGGATATACGGAGATGTGCAAGGACGGTTCAAAGATGGGTATCGGTTGTCCTGAATATGTCCTTCTTTTCCGCAAGCTTCCTTCTGACACCTCACGGGCTTATGCTGATTTGCCGGTGACCAAGAACAAAAGCGAATATTCGTTGGCCCGTTGGCAGATAGACGCTCATGCAAGTTGGAAATCTTCGGGTAACTCTCTATTGAGTTACGAGGACATGAAAGGGGCCGGCATTGACAAGATACGCCACCTATTCAGGAACTACGAGCGTGGGCACGTCTATGATTATGAGGAACACGTATCATTCGCCGAAGAGCTGGAGGCATACGGAAAACTGCCAAAGACATTCATGGCCGTTGACCCGGTAAGCAAGAAGCCTTGGATATGGGATGATGTCACCCGGATGCGCACGCTGAATACTAAGCAGTCGCAGAAGAAACGGCAGAATCATATTTGTCCCCTTCAGTTGGATATTGTCGAAAGATTGATTGAACGGTATTCAAACAGGGGTGAACTGGTGTTTGACCCGTTCGGAGGTATCGGCACCGTTCCCTATTGCGCTATCAATCTGGGGAGGAAAGGTCTGTCAACCGAACTCAATTACGACTACTGGAAAGATAGTCTTTCATATCTGTATGAGGCAGAGATGGAGGTCAGTGCACCCACATTGTTCGACTTAATGAATGATGCCGTATGAACATTCACCAGATAGTTCCCCGTTCGGATTGCACCTCCTTCGCCAAGTGCGGCAAGCACTCACTTGCATATTGCAGGAGGTACGGTGCGTCCGAATGCGGACCATGTGAGATTGTGAGGAGGAAACCCCGTAACCGGGTGGTGGTTGACGGAGTGGAGCGTAAACTGTGCACCCGTTGCGGTAGAGCACTTCCGTTATCCAGGTTCTTCGATAGGACAGCCCGTCGTAACGGTAAGGAATACCATCTGAAAGCGTCATGGTGCAAGATGTGTATGGCAGAGGTACAGAGCGAGCGGAATAGAAAAAGGAAAATGAATTGAGATTAACATGTGCAAAAAGAAGCCATTTCTGCACATGAAGTATTAACACGAGCGGAAACCGGTGGTTCTTGCTCACAATAAGAAATATATGAAACAGACAGTAGAAGAAGCAGCCAAACAAGGAGCTGAAGGATATAATATCGTCGGGCAGAATATTTATAAGTCCGGATTTATTGTCGGTGCGAACTGGCGCATCAATAGCGTATGGCATAAGACTAAAGATGAAGTGCCACAAGCTCATGGAGAATACGAAAATGAACATTATCCGCAGATACCATGCCTTGTGTATGGAAAGTTAAGCACTGGAACTGGTTACGGTGTCCGCTATTGGAACGTAACAGAGCAATGCTGGGACGATGAAGAGTGCGATGATTACGAGTGCTCTAAAGATGCCATTGATGAATGGGCGTATTTGGATGATTTAATATCAACTGAAGAGTAATGATTATGAAACAGACGGTAGAAGAAGCTGCATGGCAAGAGCTTATGTCAAGCTATGCAATAGTGGTTAAAGGTGAGTTTGCATATCAGCAACAAGCAATGCTAAACATGTTCAGAAAAGGTGTCGAATGGCAGGCAAAGCAATCACCGTGGATAAGCGTAGAGGATGCAATACCAAACAAACAAGCAAAAGGCATGTGTCAAGTGAAATTTGTTGATGGTAGTATTGATGAAATGGCAATGCGAGAAGTGGATAAATGGATATACCCCTACATCAAGACTGGATATGTTACTCATTGGAGACCTATTTAGTTTTTCGATGAGATGCTAGCAATAATGAATTAAAGAGAAAGGAGATTGAAACGAGGATACCTGTCACGTATCCTCGGAAAGATGATTCTTTTAACGATGACTACAAGGTAGTCTTCTACAATGTTCTCTCACGTGTTCACATTTGCCAAACCGGAATCTGTAATAGGAACGAACATGTACAGGTTTGTCGCTACAACACTGGACTGTTTTACTGTTTTGAGACAGAGCCTCATTCTAACAGTTCTAAAAAGAATGAGGATGTCTATAATTTAATGTTACCATTAATTTAACCCATTAGTTTTCCCTCTGATTTTGTTTGTATTTCAGAGATGCTATTGGGATTACAAAAATAATCATTAATCTTTAAAATTCAATGCAATGAAGTCAATAACCATAAAACAACCATGGGCAAGTTTAATATCAAGTGAGAGGATATTAAAAGTTATCTCTATCACAATTAATGTTTATCTTTTGATTTTTTTAATAGCAGAAAAACTTTATTGAGTTTCCGTAAATTAAAATCGTATATTTGCAGTGAATACACGACTTGAATGTAGAATTTAAGTGATATTATAACCTTAATAAAAAAAGTGATGAAGGTATTTACTGTACAAACCTTGGAAAATTTTATGTCTTTACAAAACGGCCTCCCTGAAATGGATTTCTTCAGAGGTCAATCTTCTTCTGAATATAAATTGATACCTTCAATAGGTCGGAGGTTCAAGGAAGGACAGGAGGACGTGTTGAAGCAATATGAGAAGGAGGTATTTGAGGATTTTAAAAGAAAATATTCAATGTTTACGGGTGCACGCCCTAAAAATGATAAGGAATTTCTATTTCTAGCACAACACTATGGACTTCCAACGAGACTTCTTGATTGGACTTATAATCCTTTGATTGCATTATATTTTGCATGTTGTTCAAATTTTGATAAAGATGGAGTTGTTTATCATAGTTGTCCATTCTCAATGATGGTTTTCGATGAAGATAAAGATGACATACTTTCATTTCCCGCAATAACTTTATTAGTTCCTAATATGACAGATGTTAGGTATAAAAATCAAAATGGCATATTTGTACTTTATCCAGAACCTTGGAAGGAAAATTTCGAATTTATCTATGCAAAATATATAATCCCTGTACAATATAAACAAAACATATTGAGTAAACTTGAAAAAATAGGAATCACAAGATCATTTATAATGCCTTCTTTGGATAGTTTGTGTAAGGATATTGTCGATATTCATGATTTAAGGTATCCGTACGCAATAAAATGAGATTAATATGGATTCGATATACAATCAATATTAAGAGTTTTTCAAGTATCAAAATTATTCTTACATCGTTTGTTAGATAGAAACATCGACTATAACTAACCAGCGTAAAATTTCTACAGACAATCCTTGTCAGTGCTTTGTGAATACCCGGAAACTGCTTTGTGGCGGTTATCGGGTATTGTATTTCCAACCAATTAATACCCAAATATCATGAACTTAAATGAATTAAGAGATAAAGCCTACCGTAACGCAGTAACGCACGGTTTTCACGATGAAGAACTGAGTAACGAACACTGCCTTTGCCTTGTCATATCCGAGCTTATGGAAGCTGTGAAAGCTGACAGGAAAGGACGATTTGCCAAAGTTCCGGTCGATAAAAAAGGTACAATATTTGACGAACGGACTTTTCATTATCAAAATAAGTATTTTGCGGAAAACTTTGAAACATATATCAAAGACTGTGTGGAAGACGAGCTTGCCGACGCCTGCATACGCCTGCTTGATTTGGCTGGATTAAGAAATATATCCATTGATGATTTTTCAGGTGAAATGATATACGAAGCAACAGAAAGCTGCAATAATGAGACCTTCACAGAAAGCATATACGCTATATCTACAATTCCTATACGGTGTGAGTATGAATATGACAGTCTATTAGAAAATCAATTAAATAGCATGCTATTGGCTATTTTCGGGTTTGCCAAACATCTGAACATAGACCTTATATGGCATGTGGAGCAGAAGATGCGATACAATGAATTGAGAGAAAATAAACATGGAAAAAGTATTGATTATGAAACGTGAAATAAAATTCAGAGGGAAAAGCATTGATACGGGGAAATGGATATATGGATTTCTCTCTTTTTTCTATACTGCCGGAAGGAACGAAAACGGGCTTATCCTCACGGACAAGGCGAAGATATATTCCCCAGAAGACTGCCGGTGCGATGACGTATGGGCTGAAACCGTTGGGCAGTTTACCGGCTTGTGCGATAAGAACGGGAAAGAAATATACGAAGGTGACATACTTGTATGTGGTCAATGGATAGCTCTTGTATTGTGGAACAAAAAACTCGCGACATTCGCATTACAATTCGATTTTGAAAAAGAAGTCGGCATGAAACCTTTAGGCGAATGGCAGACTATGACAATCGTCAGTAATATTTACGATAGCCCGGAATTATTGAAAGGGAATAAGCCATGAAAATAAGTTTTGTCTTTTTTCTTGTGAATAAATACAGATTGTATATGTGTGGTAGCCATTCAGATTTGGTTATCTTTGCACACTGAATTTAACTCTGTTTTTATAATCTTATTTTATTTGTAAGGAAATGAATTTATTTTTATTGAACACAACTACTACTGGAGGAAAACTGGAACAGGCATTGGAAAAGTTGGTGGATTTTGGCATGGATGCCGGTAAGGACATATTAATTGCCTTTTTAATCTATGTAATCGGACGTTTCATCATCAAACAGATAAGTGCATTAGTAGCCAAGCTATTCGAAAAACGAAAGATTGAAACCAGTGTACAGACCTTCTTGAAGAGTCTGATAAAGATACTGCTGAACATGATTCTTGCTTTTGCCATAATCGGCAAACTCGGTGTGGAGACCACCAGTTTTGCGGCGTTACTCGCATCTGCCGGTGTAGCTGTGGGTATGGCGCTGTCCGGTAATCTCTCAAATTTTGCCGGTGGACTGATTATACTTGTTTTCAAACCGTTCAAAGTAGGTGACTACATAGACGGTCCGGGAGTAAGTGGTACGATAAAGGAAATACAGATATTTCACACTATACTTTCCACTCTTGACAACCGCATGATTTATGTACCTAATGGAAGTCTCAGTGGTAATGCCGTCACTAATTACAGTAAGCAGGACAAACGTCGTGTTGAATGGGTATTCGGTGTTGAATACGGTGAGGATGTAAAGAGGGTCAGAGCCGTTTTACAGCGCATAATCAATGCAGACAGCCGTATATTGGATACACCGGCTCCCCTTATTGTCTTAGGTTCATTGAGTGCAAGCAGCGTTGATATTACGGTGCGCGTCTGGGTAAAAAGCGCTGACTACTGGAGTGTACTGTATGATATCAATGAAATAGTTTATACTACATTTAATGAAGAAGGAATAGGATTTCCCTTCCCGCAGCTCACTCTACATCACGCAAAAGATTGAGCTTATTATCTATAACAGTTTCCATTTATCAAGAATTTGAAGCTTTATGTTTGCTCTGAAAAGTATGCTATACTGTTCATTAATTCCGAAAAAGAAATCATAAACTCCTTTTGTTTGCTTTTAAACATTATCGGTTGCTAATTTATTGAAGCTTTATATATAGATTTGCAAGTATTTCTTAATTAGGATATGATATAAAAAGATTATTTTAACTGTTTCAGCTTTTATAGCTGTTAGTGGTGTTTATGACAAAAAAGCGGTAGAAGGTTTTGACAAGAATAACAACCTAATATTTTTTTAATTTGTAATTATGATGAAAAAAAGTTTCTTGACTGTTCTATTTGCGCTGTTCTGCACGATGGGATTTGCGCAATTGTCTTTCAATGTAAAGGCCGGTCTTAATCTCAGCAGTTACATCGGTGAAAACTCTGACCATTCCAAATTTAAACCAGGAGCACGCATTGGAGTGGGAATGGAATACCAATTCAGCGGCCTTGTTTCCTTACAGCCCTCGCTATTCTTCTCACAGAAAGGTGCGAAATATTCAAGTGGATATAGCGGTAGCGTCGTAGATGCGGATGCAGATGTGAAGATCAACCAGCTTTATTTGGAATTGCCCATCAATGTACAATTCCGTTTCAATATTGCAGACAATACTAACCTGGTCATTGCGACAGGGCCGTATCTTGCCTGTGGGGTAGGTGGTAAAGCCAAGTTCGATGGCAAGGCATCTGTTGGAGGTATCAATATCAATGGAGATGAGAAAGTCGATACATTCAGTGATGACGGCTTGAATTACAATAGGTTCGATGCCGGTTGGAACATCGGTCTTGGGGTAGAGTTTGGCCGAATTCTTGTGGGGGTTGACACACAGCTTGGCTTCTGCAAGATTATGGATGGGGATGCTCCGCACAATGCGAATATCGGTATTACTCTGGGGTATAAATTTTAAATAGTTCCCTTACGATCCCTTGATTGAGTATATTTTTATTAATAGTTTAACTTTTTTATTGTAGACAATCTATAAATTATTTTATCTGTTTTAAAATAAAACGGTGTAGTATGAAAAAATTATTCATTTTATTAGGAACTCTTTTTTTGTTGTCAGTAGGTGCTTATGCGCAGAAAGGGAAACAAGCCATAGGTTTCGGTCTTGGTTATGGTACAGAAATTGAAAGTATCGGATTGGGAATCAAGTATCAGTATAATATAACCAATCCTATACGTATCGAGCCCTCTCTTAATTATTTTTTTGAAAATGACAATGTAAGCATGCTGGATGTGAACGTGAATTTTCATTATCTGTGTCCGGTAGCTAGCAATGTCAAGCTTTATCCACTGTTTGGGTTGACTTTGTCCAACTGGATGTTTGATATGTATGATGTTGACTGGGATGGGGATCATGTTCATGTGGATGGCGATGGGAATCATAATGAATGTCGTTTCGGTGTAAACTTGGGAGTTGGAGCCGAATTTGCATTGAGCCGTAATTGGGCCATGAATCTTGAATTTAAGTACCAGTTGGTCAGTGATTTTGATCAGGGTGTCATCAACATCGGGGCTGCGTACAGATTTTGAAGAAAATATCGGAACAGAAATCTCATTGATATAAAAGAGGGGATAGGCATAGTTTAATGCTTATCCCCTCTTTTTTAGTGTTTCAATGCTTGGATTTCAAAGCCAAATCAATCGTCATCATCATCATCATCGTCATCATCATCGTAATATCGATAGTGCTTCTTGTGGTGTCTCTTCGGTTTTTTATATTTGTGTTTCTTATGGTGAAATTTATCATGGCGCTCACAGTATGAATTATAGTATTCATGCCAGCAGTCACTATGGTGATGGACTCTGTCATAGAAAGGGGTATAATATACACTTCCCGGATTTATGCCAATCTCCACAAGAATACGGTTCCATCCGTAACGTTGATACCGGTTGTAATAATCGCATACATCATGCATCTTTTTTCCGGAAGTTCTGGCTACCTCAAGTGCAATCCCCACATTTCCCCAGTCTTTTCCACAGCGTCTGTAGTAATCGTCCAAGGAACGGTTTGAAATATTGTATTCCAGACATAGGCGCTTTCTGTAATCAGAAAGTTCCACGGCTGCGTAGCGGTTGGCTCTGCCAATAAAGATGGAAATGCCATCCTGGGCAGGCAAGGTGCAGGCCAATAGGAGAAAAAGCAGTAGTAAATTAATCTTTTTCATAATGTTTTTAAATTAGGTGGATCTTTACTGTATAAAATTAGGACGGCCTTTTTTACAACTCTTATTCCAGTTTTTCTTTTGCTTTTTCAATTTCATCCCCGGCTTCATCCAGGGCTTTCCTCACATCATCTGCTCCCTCCTCAATCTGTTCTTGTGCTTCTTCAAGTGCGTCTTCAACAGATTCCTTTACATTTTCTACACGATCCTTAACCTTGTCTTTTGCTTTTTTCTCTCTGCATGATGTAAAGCCAAGTGCAATTGTGCATGCCAATATGGCAAATAAAAACTTTTTCATATTCTTACATTTAGTGATATTGTTTGATTCGTTAAAATTCAAATGTAGAAATAAATATTGTCTTTAGCAAATGGTGGAAACATTTTTAAAGATAATGTAGGAGTAAAATATCTTATTTATTGGTACAATATGTAATGAAAGTCTTCCAAATAATCGGATAAATTGGAGACAACTTGCTTTTGAGATGTAGCCTGTAATATGTACAAAAAAGGCTATCCTCCCGGACAGCCAATCTTTTTGTTAACCTTAATCTAATACTATGAAAAACACATTGCAAAGGTAAGGTTTTGTGGAAGTTATGCAAATTATGAGCCTTTGTTCAGCCATCTTATAACATGGTTTAGCTGGTAAATGTACTTGTTAACCATTAACGGTGTAATTGTTAAATTGAAGGTTGGGATTTATTTAAGGTATTGCTGGCTAAAGCAAAATCTTCTGCCAAATCGTGTCAGTAACTTCTTTGATGCCGAATAGTCCGTTCGTGGATTATTCGGTATCTTTATTTTGTAAATCAAAATAATAAAGTATGTACGCAGTAAATCAGTATGATGCAGTTGCAGAGAGTTATGATTCTCTGTTCAAAGACAAAGCCAGTATTGAGGAGAATCGTAAGATTGCCTCAATGCTTTTTGAGGTTTCAGGGATTTTTCTGGATGTGGGATGTGGTACGGGGTTACTCCTTGATATTCTGAAAGTGTCTCCGGATGAATATTGGGGTATTGACCCAAGTAGTAAGATGCTTGATGTTTTCAGAAAGAAGCATCCGGAGTATAATAATTTGTGTATTCCGTTTGAGTTGCTCAATTTAAAGTTTGCAACATTCAATAGCATTGTAGCTTTGTTCGGCTCGGCCAGTTACATTGATATTGAAGCACTGACGGATATTCCCGAAGGAAAGAATATTTTCCTCATGTTCTACAAGGAGAATTATCATCCGGTAACTTATAAACGTACCGGCTGTAATCTGGAACATTACAGTCATTCAAGGAGTGAGCTGGAGGAAAGATTTCCTCATTGTGAAGTAAGGGAGTTTGATAACTATTATATCGTGACGAACGTATGATATTGTATTCAGAGCAGAATGTATATGAAGCGGCAAAAGACCGGATAAGGAAGTTGTTTTCTATGGGGGACAGATTAGGTGTTTGTTTCTCCGGAGGCAAGGATAGTACTGCCTTATTACACCTTACTTTGGAAGTGACAAGTGAATTGGGCATTCAAAAGTTGCCGGTTATATTTCTTGATCAGGAATGTGAGTACACATATACTGTTGAGTATATGCGTTATGTTATGTCATTGCCAGAGGTGGAACCTATTTGGGTGCAAATTCCGTTCCGGTTATGGAATGCGAACAGTGGTGACTGGTTTATCCCTTGGGAGCCAGGGAAAGTGTGGATGCGTGAGAAAGAAGATGTCTCTTTTAAGGAAAACGTCTATGGAGTCGACAGATTTAAGGATATGTTTGATGCCATCGCATATCATCACTTGGGAGGGGGGTATATATCTTTGGGAGGTGTCCGTATTGAAGAGTCACCAGCTCGTCGTGCTGGATTGACGGGAAAGGAAACCTTGCCAGGAATGACATATGGAAAACGTTGTAGCCATGGTGTTGTTATATATCCTTTGTATGATTGGTCATATCGCGATATATGGTATTACATCTTCTCCAATCGGTTGAAATACAATAAGGTCTACAACTATATCTTTTCAAAGGAACCGTTGCGTTCTGCAAGGGTATCTTCTCTTATCCATGAGAACAGTAATCAGAATATTCCTTACTTGCAAGAGATTGACCCGAAGGCTTATAATGCCATGTACATGCGTATTCCCAATATTGGCACAACGAACCATCTTCTGTTGGATGCCTTTGAAGAGGTAAGAAACTATCCCAACTGTTTCAAGGACTGGCCGGAATATCTGCAATATCTCATAGACAATATCGTAGCTGAGAGCAAGAATAAAGTAATTTTTACCAATAATCTAAATACGGTGGTTGATAAGATTGCGGGCTGGTCTGATTCCGATCGCGTTGATATATATCGCGCCTTTGCCCGTGGTATCATCACAGAGGACTTTGAACAGACAAAGTTGAATAATAGGTTATTGGTTCATAAATCAAAGTATAAATATGGAAAAACTAAAAGAAATAATCATCCGGATGCTTGATGAAGCGCCAGATAAAATAAACTTCTTCAATGAGATAAGACAGATTTTATTCTCTCTGTCTCCTGAAAAGGCCAATCCGGTGGACCGTGTCCTCTGGGTACCGATGGATATGGTGAAGGCGAACAACTATAATCCGAACGCTGTGGCAAAGCAGGAGATGCAGCTCCTTTATACTTCCATTCGTGAAGATGGATATACACAGCCAATTGTTACGATTTGGAGTGAAGAGGAGCAAAAGTATATTATTGTCGACGGGTTTCATCGTAACCTTATCGCGCGCATGTATAAGGACATTGCCCAGCGCAATAGTGGGCGTCTTCCCATTGTTGTCATTGACAAGGATATCAACGACCGTATGGCTTCTACGGTCCGTCACAATCGTGCCCGTGGCAAGCATTCCGTTGATGGCATGACAAACATCATTTATAACATGATAAAAAACGGTGAGTCGGATGCTGTTATTTGTAGAAAGCTTGGCATGGAGCCGTTGGAGCTTGTGAAGCTGAAGCATATTACCGGTTTTGCCAAGATGTTCAGGAATTATGAATACAGCAAAGCCATCAAAGAAATTGTTCATCATACAAACTCATTGGAATTATAACTATGGATATACAGAGCATTGCAATAGATAGGATTATTCCGTATTGGAATAATGCCCGGAACAATAGTAAGGCTGTTAAGCCGGTAGAAGAGTCAATAAAGAAATATGGTTTCAATCAGCCGCTTGTGTTGGATAAGAATTTTGAAATCATTGTTGGTCATACACGGTATTTTGCCCTTTTGAATCTTGGATATAAAGAGGTCCCGTGCATCATTGTGGACTTGGACGAGGAAAAGGCGCGTCAGTATCGTATCGCAGATAATAAGACATCAGAATTTGCGTCATGGGATGAAGAGAAACTGATACGTGAGCTTAGGACAATGAATGTACCTGCAGATATGCAAGACTTCTTTTTTGAACCCATAGACCAGTTACTCGGTTTTGACATGAATTTTATTCCGACAAACAATTATGTCACGGAAGAGTCGCAATCAGAAGCGGCAAAACAGGAATTCAGTGAGGAAATGCATCGCCAAGAGAATGAATCTTTCAGGAAGAAGGCAGAACGTATTGAAGAAGGTCTGGAGCAGGAAAGAACTGAATATATTGAACTTGCATGTCCTCATTGTGGAGAGATTATCAGAATGAAGAAATAATATGGCGGCACCGACGGGAAATAAATTTTGGATGTTAAGGAGCAAGCATGGGAGGGATAAACTCTTTTCCACGCCAGAACTCTTATGGGAGGCGGCATGTGAGTATTTCCAATGGTGTGATGAAAATCCCTGGTTGTCCAAAAAGGCCATTCAAAAGACTGTTCCGGTAAAAAGGAAAAAAGGGAAGAAGGTGGAGACAGTCAATGAGCAACAAGTACAACAAGAAGTTTCCCCGACTTCCCGTCCGTATTCCCTAACCGGGTTCTGTATTTATGTAGGTGCTTCTTCCAAGTGGTGGAGCACTTTTCGTTCCGAATGTAGAAATAAGAATGATGAAGATTTTTTGGAGGTCATCGCACGCGTGGAGGAAACCATCGAAACGCAGCAGTTTGAGGGAGCGTGCGTTGGAGCTTTCAATGCGAATATCATTGCCCGAAAGTTAGGGCTTGTTGACAAGCAGGAGGTGGACCATACGAATGCAGGAAAAGAGTTCAAAGGATTTAATTTTCTACCATATACAGAAGATGCGGAGAAAGTCAAGTAATGGGATATAAGGTCAATATAAAGCAGAGGTTAGCCTATAACTACCTTCGTGACGATGTTACGAAGTTTCTGTGTTATGGTGGCGCTGGTGGAGGTGGAAAATCATGGCTTGGGTGTGAATGGCTTATGCAATGTGCTTACTATCTCCCGGGCACTCGATGGTTCGCTGGCCGAAATAATTTGAAAGATAGCCGTGAGTCTATCTCTGTCACTTTCAACAAGGTGGCAAAGTGGCATCGATTCACTGATTACAAGCAGACCAATGACGGTATACTTTTGGGGAATGGGTCGGAAATCATCTTTCTTGACTTGACATATTATCCCGTCAAAGACCCGATGTATGAGCGATTGGGCTCTAAGGAGTTTACTGGAGGGTGGATTGAAGAAGCCGGGCAGGTTCACTACCTCGCATTTGAGGTTTTGAAGACGCGTATAGGACGGCACTTGAATGATGTGTATGGAATATCCGGAAAGATACTTATCACTTGCAATCCGAAGAAGAACTGGCTTTATCGTGAGTTCTATAAACCGTGGAAAGAAGGCAGGCTGGAAGCCCCATACGCTTTTATTCAAGCATTGGTGCAGGATAATCCCTACGCTACCGAGGACTACATAGATACGCTCCGTAATACCAGGGACAAAGTGACAAAGGAGCGCTTGTACTATGGTAATTGGGAGTATGACAACGACCCGACAGCACTCTGTGATTATGATGCTATTTGTGACCTATTCGCAAATGAGCACGTAAAACCGATAGGATTATCGACGGGAGCAGCTGACCTTGCCATGAAAGGACGTGACCGCTTTGTCGGAGGGCACTGGGTAGGCAATGTGTGTTATATCCGGTTAGACCAGGAATATAGCACGGGTAAATCTATTGAGACGGACCTTAAAAACATGATGATACAGTGGAAGATTCCACGTAGCATGATGGTCGTTGATAGTGATGGACTTGGAAGCTACCTTGAAAGTTATTTGAATGGCATCAAAGAATTTCATGGTGGTAACCGACCTATTAATCCAGAGTACGACAATCTGAAGTCTGAATGTGCATTTAAGCTTGCAGAGCTAATAAATAATCGGCAGATAAGAATTATATGTACGGAAGCGCAAAGAGAGCGCATAATGGAAGAATTGTCCGTCTTGAAGCAAGACCATATAGATGCCGATACCCGGAAGAAAGGGATAATCAGCAAGGAGAATATGAAAGATATACTCGGACATTCTCCGGATTACCTCGACATGTTGATAATGGCAATGCTTTTCCGTATAAAACCGATACCTAAAAGACCAAAAGCAAAATTAGGACAGATATGACAGTAAAAGAGTTTTTGATATTGAGTAACGTGGCGAGCAATGCTGCTGAACTGTTGGATCAGATAGGGAAGTTGCCTAAACCGGACTTTGTCGCAGGTGTAAGAGTTCCGGAGACTCTGAATGACCTCACTATAGGTCAGCTGATGGAACTGCAATCCATACGCAATGGAATAGATTGTATAATGGTTCCATGCCGTGTTGTCCTTGGTTTGTCTATTGATAAGATAGAGAAGTGTGGGGTAGCGGATATTTTGGGATTCTCCACATGGGTAACCAGGGAGGTTGAACGTATTACCAAGCTTTTTGAAACTACGAGCGTAGTACCGACTCCGGAAGAAAGACGTGCCGGAGTGGATAAGCTTTCGTTCGGGTTGTTTGGCTTGGTGGATTACTATGCTACCCGTATGGGGATAACTGACCATGAGCAGGTAGAGAGTGTTCCATGGGTAAGAGTGTACAAGTGTCTTGATATGGACGCGGAGAAAATACGTTATGAACGTCGATTACGAGAAATATATCAGAATAAGCAATGAATATAAGTGTAGAAAGGAAAATCGCTTCTATCGCAGAGAAGCTGGAAGGAGTTACCTATTTATTTGATAACTGGGTGACCGCCAACGTTCGGCTGGATAAGATGCCATTGCCGGCCATTATAAATCTGCTTCCTGCATCTGGGAAGTTCGTCATATCAAGGACTCAGTTAAGAGATTGCCCAAATTGCATGATTGCTTTTGTAGACAAGACGGCGTTTGATTTTGACGGGGTGGAGAATGATGAGGTTATTGAGAGGTGCAAAGGGTATGCAGTTCAATTTATCCGTGAGTTGAATAGGAGCGGGCTGTTTGAGTGGGTAAGCGATGAAGTCCCTTATTCCGTTTTCTATGATAAGCTGGATGTAAATGTTACTGGAATAGTAATAGAATTGAAACTGAAAGAGGTTCAAGGAGTACCCATGTGTTAGTTATGGAAGACAGAAGAAAGGACGTTAAAGATATACTGAACGAGGAGTTGGATAAACTTCGGCAGCGTATCATTGAGAATCATATACAAGCTGGACAGCGTGCAAGCGGAAGAACCATCAAGAGCCTGCATGTCGTAGTAGATGATAATCATGGTGTTTTATTCGGTAGACAGGCTTTTGGAGTTCTGGAAACAGGACGCGGACCGGGAAAAATCCCAAAAGGTTTTTGGCAAATAATTCAGCAATGGGTGGTGGATAAGAGGATTCAAGTAGAAAAACCTAAATCGTTTGCTTATCTCGTAGCTCGTAAGATTGCAAATGAGGGTACTAGGCTTTATCACTCTGGAACGCATGAGGATATATATTCAACGAGTGTTACACAAGCGATACGGGATATTATGGACCGTGTGTTTGGTGTTTTTCTGAACGATGTACAACATATAAATTTGCATAGTAATGAGGACGCATAAGATAGGAAATACTACAATCGAGTATCCGGATGAAATATCTTTCTGTTTCAATCCGGTAGTGATAAATATTAGTGGATATACTTGGGCATGGGTGGAAGCAACGATAACCGACGTACTTACCGGAAAGGAATATAAGGAAAAACGTGCATTATTTAAAACCGCATGTTTCTTTGATCTGTCTTTCTATATGCAATCGGCTTTTGATGCAACGGAGTTTGGCAAGATTGACTATCAATCCTCTATTCCACAAGATAGTCAGCTTGGGCGTCTGTTCTCTGTTGAAGTGGATATGTATACGTCTGATAGCACTATCGGAGAAAGTTTCCAGTTTAATACTTTTATTATTTGGGGCGCAATGAAAGTCGGCGAAAGATATAATGGTGACCGTATTCTAACATGGTTTAGGAACTTACCATTTACGGTCGGTATGTACACTGCGGGGGCCGGTACTGTTAGTGTGACTGCTGACGGTCAAGTTTTGCCGTCCATCATATTGTCTGACCGCAAAGTGTATAATCTTACTTTGCAGGGTATTGATGCGAATAGGGATGTTGTTTTGAATCTCCCTGGAACTAGTACGGGAGCAAGTGTATTCGATAATACCTTTGACTTTACTTTTCACGCATTGACGAATGTGGCCGCAAATGTGAGGCTTTTAGTTGATGAATGCACGGATGGAATTTATTTACGTTGGATAAATCGTCATGGCTTTTATTGCTATTGGTTGTTTAAACGTGGTGATGAGAGCAAACAAATTGCCAATGATGGTGAATTCATTCGTAATAATATGCAAGACTATAACTATGTTAATGGCTATCATGGAGGTTCAGGACGTAAGCAGAGAAAAACAGAAGAGAATACATTGTTGGTGTGTGCTCCTTTAGTGGACTCTGAAACGTTTGACTTCTTGTTTCAACTCGCGTTGTCACCCGTTGTTGATATGTATGCAGGTAAAAATGTGAATGGAGTTGATAGCTGGAAGGCGGTGAATGTATCTGTTGGTAATTTCAATAAGACAAGAGCTGTATTACAGGATTTCGTAGCAACAATCATATTACCAGAAACAAGAGTACAAAGCTTATGAGAAACGATATGCTATTCATTGGTGATAAACTGATGGATTTGGATGATGATACCAAAGTAACGCTCAATTTCAAAAGTAATATATTTACGGATTTGAGTAAGATTATAAGTAATAATTCTTATACTATCAAACTTCCGAATACTATACGTAATCAGTGTGCAATCATGCATGCTGATTTACCTTCATGCGACATCGTTTATCCTAGAATTAAACTGAATGCTCGTTATTTTCGTAACGGGATAGAGATACTCAATAACGCAACTGCGGTCTTATTGTCTACATCGGATGTTTTTGAATTTGCTCTTTCATGGGGTAATGTCTCTAGATTTGCAAATATTATAAGTGGAAATAAAACGCTACGTGATTTGAAGGATAGACACAATTATGAGGTCATTGCTGATGATGATTTTCCAGATTATCATGTATTTTGGAAAGTAGGTTCTTTTGAAGGGGATGCTTCCGGTAATTTTTTTATTCCTAAAGTAGACTATGGTATACGGCGGGAAGATACAACAGGGTGGTATCATCCTGGGTGTAAGGTTACCTGGATTTTGTTACAAATTATGAAAGATAATGGTGTCACTTTTACGTTTCCTGCTAATCGCGCTTTTATGTTAAGTAGATTGTTTGTACCCTTATTAACTCGTAATGATAGCAGAAGTTATGCTGCAAAAAATGCATTACATGCAGAGTTTAGTTACTATGTACATGGACGTCTTGATAAGGGAGAACCGGAAAAATTGTATTTTGCAGATAAGTCGTTTTCAAGCTATTATGGGACTATAACCAAGTTTAAAAGTAGTTCTGGAAAAATTTATATTCAAGGCTTTAAACTTAATGCTCCGAATATGAAGATTTTGATGAATGGTAATGTGTCGTTTGATGTATCCACTTCTATATACCCTAATGGAGCATGTCTGGTTGCTTATTACATTATGGATGATGATACAAGAGTCGATATTGCAACTATAGATTATAGCAAGATTGAGAGGCATAACACAAATAGTTATACTATCTATTTTGATTTTACAGATATAGAGACAGATACGCTAGAGGAAAGTAAGGAGATTTTGTTTGGATTACTTGACGCAGGGTGGATTGATGATGGTGGTATATCTATGGATAATTCATTTAGCATTACAGCTATATGTGATCAAGTGATGCCTTCGATAGATGATGAGATAAATGCAGGATATGGGCACTTCCCGATTATTGCAAATTTGCCCGAAATAAAACAGATAGATTTTATTAAAGCTGTTGCTGCAATTCTCGGTGTTTTTGCTGTTCCTGGTAAGAATGATTCAAATTCCATTGAGTTTGTTTCTGTAGATACTATTAAAGAAAATGAAACAAGAGCATATGATTGGACAAAAAAGGTTGTTGCTACTTATAAGGAGAATAAACCTAATATGTTGGAATATAGGCTGAATGATTTCGCACAGCTGAATTATCTGCGTTACAAAGAAGACTCTACGGTTAATGGCTCTTATGATGGAGCATTACAAGTATTAGATTACACTTTGGATTCAGAGCGTGATATTCTTACGCTTCCATTTGCTGGTACTGATATGGCAGGTGGCGTTGCGTCTATAAAGTTATATAAGTATGACAGTGATGGTAAATCTTCTCTAGAGAAAGTGGAGCCAAGAATTTTACTTTGTACAGATGATGCAGATGTTCTGAAAGGAACATTTGAGGAACTTGATTTTTCTTCTGTGATTAACTCTTATTACAAAAGTTATAGTGAGGTCATTTATATGCCTAAAGTAATCACAGAAAAGATAGAAATAAATGATATTGAGTTGAGAGACTTGGATATGACTGTTCCAATTTACTTGGCCCAATATGGTAGATATTATGCCATTATTTCCATTAAGGCAGAAGATACGGGAATATGTGAATGTAAATTGTTACAATTGGAGGTATAATTATGAAAGACAATACAAGTGAAAAAATATTGGAAATTCGGGTAAAGTATGATGATGCTATCCGTAAAATAGCAGAGTATCGTACGCAGTTGGATATACTTCGAAAAGTAGAACAAACTCTTAAGGAGGATTTGAAGAAAGGCCGTATGAGTAGGGAGGAATATAATATTAAATTAACCGAAAATAGGGTTGCTACCCAACAATATACAGATGCCATCCGTGTACTGAATAAACAAATTCAAAATGAACGTAAAGAGCAGACAGAGATGGAAGGAAGCCTTGTTAGGTTGCGGGCTGAGCTTTCCAATCTTACCGCTGCTTATGACAGATTAAGTCGTGTAGAGCGTGAGGGGGGCGAAGGCAAAGAGCTGCAAGATAAGATAAATGCCATTACCGATGAACTGAAAGGTGCGGAAGAAGAAACGCAGCGCTTTTATCGGAATGTGGGTAATTATAAAGATGCGATACTTCAGGCTACAGAAGCCCAAGTACCTTTTGTTTCCATATTGCGCAGTGGCGTTAGCGTCTTGCGAGGTACAAAGGAATTTGTTGGTGGTTTGAAGGATGAATTGGTTAAAATAACAGTCCAGTACAAAGCAGGAACGGTCACTGCGAATATGTTCTCTGGTGCTCAAAAAACAGCGGCTATAACAAGTAATTTGTTATCTGCAGCTTTAAAAGTGTTGAAACTTGCACTAATTTCCACTGGTATTGGGGCTATTGTTGTTTTGTTGGGCTCATTGGTCGCATGGTTGGCTAAAACGCAAAAAGGTACTGAATTTCTTTCTAATGTAATGTCCTCTTTTGGGGCAATTATTGATGTGATTATAGACCGGATTGCAAAGTTTGGTGGAGCTATTGCTAAATTCTTCTCTGGTGATTTTTCTGGTGCAGCAAAGGATATGAAGGATAGTTTTTCCGGTATTGGAAAAGAAATTTCAAATGATGCGAAACAAGCGTGGGCACTGAATGATGCATTGCAAC